>CAXSEO010000191.1:0-5586 GCA_964235525.1 uncultured Sphingomonas sp.
GCGACCGCAAGGGCGATGATCGCCGCCAGTCGGGCAAGCTCACCGTCACCCGCGCGCTGGGCGATGGTGACGGCGCGCGCGCCCGCTCGCTCGCGGCGCTGAAGCGCGCGCGCGAAAAGGAGAAGCGCTCGTTCGGCGGCTCGCGCGAGGCGCAGGCCAAGCAGGTCCGCGACGTCGTCGTGCCGGATGCGATCACCGTCCAGGAGCTCGCCAACCGCATGGCCGAGAAGGGCGCGGACCTGGTCAAGGCGCTGTTCAAGATGGGGATGCCCGTCACCATCAACGCGACGATCGACCAGGACACCGCCGAGCTGCTCGTCACCGAGTTCGGGCACAACATCAACCGCGTCAGCGAATCCGACGTCGACCTGGCGTCCGATATTTATCCCGACACGGACGTCGCGCTCCAGCCGCGCCCGCCGGTGGTGACGATCATGGGCCATGTCGACCACGGCAAGACCAGCCTGCTCGACGCGCTGCGCGGGACGGACGTCGTGCGCGGCGAGGCGGGCGGGATCACGCAGCACATTGGCGCGTACCAGGTGACGCTGCCCGACAAGTCGCGCGTGACGTTCCTCGACACGCCGGGTCATGAGGCGTTCACGCAGATGCGTGCGCGCGGCGCGGACGTGACCGACATCGTCGTGCTGGTGGTGGCGGCCGACGACGGGCTGATGCCGCAGACGATCGAGGCGATCAACCACACCAAGGCGGCGGGCGTGCCGATGATCGTCGCCATCAACAAGGTCGACAAATACGAGGCCAACCCGCAGCGGGTCCGCGAGCGGCTGCTCGAACAGGAGGTCGTGGTCGAGGAGATGGGCGGCGACGTCCAGGACGTGGAGGTCTCCGCGCTCAAGAAGACCGGGCTCGACGAGCTGGTGGAGAAGATCCAGCTCCAGGCCGAGCTGCTGGAGTTGCGCGCCAACCCCGACCGGCCGGCGGAGGGCACGGTGATCGAGGCCAAGCTCGACAAGGGGCGCGGGCCGGTCGCGACCGTGCTGGTCAATCGCGGCACCTTGCGCGTCGGCGACGTGTTCGTGATCGGCGCGGAATCGGGCAAGGTCCGCGCGCTGGTCGACGACAAGGGCCGGCAGATCAAGGAGGCCGGGCCGTCGATGCCGGTCGAGGTGCTGGGCCTGTCGGGCGTGCCGCAGGCGGGCGACCCGCTCCAGGTGGTCGAGAACGAGGCGCGCGCGCGCGAGGTCGCCGAATATCGCTCGGGCGTCGCGACGCAGAAGCGCACCACCTCCGCGCCCGCCAGCCTGGAGAGCATGTTCTCCGCGCTCAAGGAGCGGCAGGCGATCGAGTATCCGCTGGTGGTCAAGGCGGATACGCAGGGAACGGTCGAGGCGATCGTCGGCGCGATCAACAAGATCAGCACCGACCTGATCCGCGCGCGGGTGCTCCATTCCGGGGTCGGCGGCATCACCGAGAGCGACGTGACGCTGGCGGGGGCGTCGGGCGCGCCGATCATCGGCTTCAACGTCCGCGCGAACGCCAAGGCGCGCGAGATCGCCGAACGGCAGAAGGTCGCGTTCAAATATTATGACGTGATCTACGACCTGACCGATGACATCCGCAACGGCATGGCCGGGCAGCTCGGGCCGGAAGCGTTCGAGACGGTGGTCGGCCGCGCCGAGATCCGCGAAGTGTTCTCGGCGGGCAAGCACGGCCGCGCGGCGGGTCTGCTGGTGGTCGAGGGCGTCATCCGCAAGGCGCTGAAGGCGCGTATCACCCGGGCGGATGTCATCATCTACCAGGGCGAGATCGCGTCGCTGCGCCGGTTCAAGGACGACGTGGCGGAGGTCCGCGCGGGGCTGGAGTGTGGCGTGACCTTCACGCAGAACTTCACCGACATCAAGGCGGGCGACTTCCTGGAGACGTACGAAGTGGAGATGCGCGAGCGGACGTTGTAGGCGGGCGACCTCATCGGCTAATCACCCCTTGCGGTCCGGCAATCTGCCGGCCGTAAGGAGGTGGTATGTATTAGTGATAGTTCTCTCGCAGCATTGGTGCTTGGCGTCGCGATGCTCGTCATCGCGTTCGTGAGGTTGGTAATCGAGCTGATCAGGCTCGCCCGCCACTAGACCGGTGTGGGGCTCGGCGCAGGAACGCCGGGCCCCTTACGCTTTGGGCCCGGATGCAGGAACATCCGAGCCCAGGAGGTGCGTATCAGCAATTGTTCAATCGCATCTTCCACGTAGCCTAACTTTCCCCGAGACACAAGATGCGCGCTGCCGACACCCCCGACCGCTCAGTCCGCCTGCTTCGCGTGGGCGAGCAGGTGCGGCATGTGCTGGCCGAGGTGCTCGGGCGCGGGGAGGTGCATGATGACACGCTCGCCAAGCACCTTGTCTCGGTCACGGAGGTGCGGATGTCGCCCGACCTGCGCCATGCCACCGTGTTCGTGAAGCCGCTGCTGGGCGAAGACGAGGAGGCGGTGCTGAAAGCGCTGCGGACCAACACCGCGTTCCTTCAGCGCGAGGTGGCCGCGCGGGTGCGGACGAAATACGCCGCCAAGCTGAAGTTCCTCGCCGACGAGAGCTTCGAGCAGGGCGACCGCATCGACGCGCTGCTCCGCACGCCGGAGGTGGCGCGCGATCTGGGCGACGAGGCCTGACGGTCAGCGCGGCGAAAACAGGAACCAGCCCGCCCCCCAGCGATCCCGATAGGCGGCGGGCGTTGTCCCGGGCAGATAGCCGTTGGGGAAATCCGCCGCGTCGCGCCCGGCGACCGCGAGGACGCAATAGCGCGCCGCCACCTTCGCCCGGATCGCGGGCATATCGGCGGGCGCGGTCGGCACGAACAGCGTGTCGCCCGGAATCGGGGCGGGCGATCCCGCCTTGGCCAGCGCGGCACCGGCCGTGGGACTTGTTCCCGTCAGCACCAGCGTGACGTTGAGCGTGTGCAGCGCGTCCAGCCACGACCGGTCCGCCGCGTTCCGCGCCGCCGCCTCGACCAGCGTCGCCGGCGCGAGCACCGCGAGCGGCAGGCCGCCGCACGACGGCGCTGGCGACGCGGGCGGGCCTCCCCGCGCCAGCAGCATAGCCGATGCGTCAGAAAGATGTCCGGTGACGTAGCGCCCGAGCGAAGGCCAGTCGGCGACGGCGGGGGACTTGGGCACCGGACCGGCAACGCTCGGAGCGGCAACAGCGGCGGCGACCGTCGCTGCGGCGCCACCAGGCGGGGGCACATTGCCGCGATACACCTGGCCCGCGCGCGCCTGCCGGAGATCGGCCGGCAGCGGCTCGATGGCAGGCGGCGGAGAGGGTGCCGGTCCAGCAACCGGCTTCGCCGCCACCACGGCCGTGGCGTCGGGCACCGGCGGATAGGCAAGGTGGGAAGCCGCCTGTGTCGGCGCGGGAGCTGCGGGAGCGGGCGAAGCGGCCGTGCTCGCCAGCTCGCCACCGGCGGGCTGGTCCGGCGGCGCATGATGGCCGTGGAGCAGGTGTCGGGCCCCGGCTCCCCCGGCCAGCACGGGCACCGCCAAGGCGACGCAGCCCGACAATCCTGTCGCTGCGAGAAGCAGCAGGGCGGTTCGCTGGAGTGGCTTCATTGCGTGATGATGGCGCGGCGACCCTGTGCGGGCAAGCGCCGCTGCGCATCCCGGCGTGGCACAACCGCGCCGAAAATCCGCCGAACCCTGGCAAGACGACCGACGAGCACCCGGTCGCTTCCGCGCGGGGGCAAAGCTGGTAACGTCCATGGGCGATGGCCAAGCTTTATTTCTACTACGCCTCGATGAACGCGGGGAAGTCGACCAACCTGCTGCAGGCGGACTTCAACTATCGCGAGCGGGGGATGCGGACGATGTTGTTCACCGCCGCGATCGACCGCCGGTTCGGCGAGGGCCGGATCAGCTCGCGCATTGGACTCTCCGCGCCCGCGACGGTGTTCGAGGTGGCCACCGATCTTCACGCCGCTGTAACGGATCAGCACGCCCGCGCGCCGCTCGCGTGCGTGCTGGTGGACGAGGCGCACTTCCTGTCGTCGGCGCAGGTGGGGCAACTCGCGCGGGTGTGCGACGAGCTCGGCGTGCCCGTGCTCGCCTATGGCCTCCGCACCGACTTCCGCGGCGAGCTGTTCCCCGGCTCCGCGCGGCTGCTCGCGGTCGCGGACGCGCTGGTGGAGATCAAGTCGGTGTGCCGATGCGGGCGCAAGGCGACGATGAACCTGCGCGTCGACGCGGACGGCCGCGCGGTGGCGGAAGGGCCGCAGACCGAGATCGGCGGCGACGAGCGCTATGTCGCGCTGTGCCGCCGTCACTTCGCCGAGGCGCTGGCGTAGCCGCTGGCCGCTCCCCACATCCTACTCATGCAAATGGTGATCAAGGCGGTGCTGCTGCTCGGGCCGCTGGTGGTGGCAATCGTGTTCCACGAGGTCGCGCATGGCTGGGCGGCGCGGTGGCTCGGCGACCCGACCGCCGCCGAGCAGCGGCGGCTGAGCTTCAACCCGCTCCGGCATGTCGACCCGGTCGGCACCGTGCTGTTGCCGCTGGCGCTCGCGTTGGCGTCCGCGCCGGTGTTCGGCTGGGCGAAGCCGGTGCCGGTCGACGCGCGGCGGCTGCGCGAGCCCCGCACCGGCATGATGCTGGTCGCGCTCGCGGGGCCGGGGATGAACATGTTGCTGGCCACGGTGGCTGCGGTGCTGCTCGCGCTGGCGACGCAGGACGGCCTGAGCGTCGGGGGGCTGGTCGCGACGGTGCTGATCCAGTTCATCCTCATCAACGTGTTCCTGGCGCTGTTCAACCTGCTGCCGATCCCGCCGTTCGATGGCGGGCATGTCGTCGAGGGGCTGCTCCCGCGCCCGCTGGCGGCGCAATACGCCAAGCTGGCGCGGTTCGGCTTTCCGCTGCTGATCGTGTTGCTGCTGGTGGTCCCGCGCCTGTTCCCGGGCGCGAACGTCGTCGCGCGCGTGGTCGCGCCGCCCGCCGCGTGGCTGTCACACCAGTTCCTGCAGCTGGCGGGCGTCGTTGGCTGAGGCGCTGCACGGCTGGCTGGTGATCGACAAGCCGGTCGGCCTCGGCTCGACACAGGCGGTGAGCGCGGTCAAGCGCGCGCTCAGGGCAGGCGGCTATGCCAAGGTCAAGGTCGGGCATGGCGGCACGCTCGACCCGCTGGCCAGCGGGGTGCTGCCGATCGCGCTGGGCGAGGCGACCAAGCTGGCGGGGCGGTTGCTGGATAGCGATAAGGTCTACGAGTTCACGGTCCGCTTCGGGGCGGAGACGGACACCCTCGATGCGGAGGGCGTGGTGGTCGCGACCAGCGATGTGCGGCCCACGTCCGCGCAGGTCGAAGCGGTGCTGCCGCGCTTCACCGGCGCAATCGAGCAGGTGCCGCCCGCCTTCTCGGCGCTGAAAGTGGGGGGTGAGCGGGCGTACGACCTCGCGCGGGCGGGGGAGGAGGTGGTGCTCGCGAGCCGGAGCGTGGTGGTGCATTCGGTCGCCAGTTCCTCCCCCGCAGGGGGGAGGGGGACCGCCGGCCCTTTTGGGCCGGTGGTGGAGGGAGAGGACTCCCCGACGTTCGCCCGTCCTCCCCCTCCACCGCCTTCGGCGGTCCCCCTCCCCCTTGCGGGGGAGGAGCT
>CAXSEO010000192.1:0-5574 GCA_964235525.1 uncultured Sphingomonas sp.
TCGCGCCGTTGCGGACACAATCGACCAGCACCATCCCGAACACGAACGGGTCCGGGCCGATGGGCTTGGGGTTGATGAAGCAGGTGACCGGCCCCTCTTCCCGGACCCACACACGCAGGAACTCGCGCGCGCCCGCGATCATGTCGACATGGCGGGTGAGGTCGATCGGGACCGGCTTGTCGGCCGCCGTCACGCCGCTGCGCCTGCACGTTGTCTGGGGCGCACGGTGCGAAACTCGATCCTCTTCTCGTACGGCGCGCCGACGATCATGCGCTTGACGTAAATGCCGGGGAGATGAACGCCGTCCGGGTCGAGCGTGCCGGTCGGCACCACCTCCTCTACCTCCGCGACGCAGACCCGCGCGGCGGTCGCCATCGGCTGGTTAAAGTTGCGCGCGGTTTTGCGGAACACGAGGTTGCCGCTCTGGTCGGCTTTCCACCCCTTGATGATCGCCAGATCGGCGCAGATGCCGCGTTCGAGGATATAGTCCTCGCCGTCGAAGGACTTCACTTCCTTGCCCTCAGCGACCAGCGTGCCGACGCCGGTCTTGGTGTAGAAGCCCGGGATGCCCGCGCCGCCCGCCCGGCAGCGCTCGGCGAGCGTCCCCTGCGGGCAGAACTCCACCTCCAGCTCGCCGGAGAGGTACTGCCGCTCGAACTCCTTGTTCTCGCCGACATAGGAGGAGATCATCTTCCTGACCTGCCGCGTGCGGAGCAGCTTGCCGAGGCCCTCGCCGTCAATGCCCGCATTGTTGCTGGCGATCGTCAGCCCGGTCACGCCCGAGTCGCGGATCGCGTCGATCAGCCGCTCGGGAATGCCGCACAGCCCGAACCCGCCCGCGCAGATCGTCATGCCGTCGTGGAGCAGGCCGTCGAGCGCGGCGGCGGCATCGGGGTAGAGCTTGTTCATAGGATGCGGGTTTACGGCCCCGCGCGCGGCGGTCAATAAGCGAGCGCGAGCCCCGGGCGCGGCCAGCGGCAGCTGACCAGCCGCCCGCTCCCGGACAACGTGATGTACGCGGTTCGCCGGTCCGCGCCGCCCCAGCAGATGTTGGTGGTGAAGACGTCGGGCGTCGGCACGAACTCGACCGGCTCGCCTGCGGGCGAGACGACGGTGATGCCGCTCTCGCCGATGGTGGCGACACAGATGTTGCCGCCCTCCTCGACGCCCAGCGAATCGAACCATTTAAACCCCGCCGGGCGGTGGAGCGGGATCGCGGGGCCCGCCGGGCCGGCGGTCTGGTTGACCTCACCGGGCGCGGTGATGCGGAACGCCTGCAGGCGGCAGGTGAAGGTTTCGGCGGCGTAGAGCGTGTCGCCGTCGGGCGACAGGCCGATGCCGTTCGGGTTCTCGGACGGGAAAATTACCTCCTTGAGGCTCGACCCGTCCGCCTTCGCATAGAAGATACCAGTGACGTCGCGGGTCCGTTCCCGCGTCTTGCCGTGGTCGGTGAACCAGAAGCCGCCGTGCCGGTCGAAGACGATGTCATTGGGGCCGCGCAGCGTGCAGCCATGGTCGCCGTCGCGGTACAGCACCTCCACCACGCCGGTGGCGAGGTCGATGCGCTCGATGCGGCCGCCGCTGTAATCGTCTGGCTGGCCGTGCGGGGTCAGGTAGCCGTCGCGCTCGGTGTAACGGAAGCCGCCGTTGTTGCAGCAATACAGCTTGCCGTCCGGCCCGATCGCCAGCCCGTTGGGGCCGCCGCCGGGGGTGGCAACCGTCTCCTCGCTCCCGTCCGGGCGGATGCGGGTGATGCGCCCCGCCTCGATCTCGACGAGGATTACAGACCCGTCGGGCATCGCGACCGGGCCTTCGGGAAAACGCAGGCCGTTCGCGACGGTAGTGAAGTCCATGCGCGCGCTCCTAATATGGCGAGTCGGTTCGCCCGCTTCCTCAATTAACACCGTCATGCCGGACCTGTTCCGGCATCCAACGTGGTGTGGACGTGCGAAACGCAAGCACGCGGACACTGTTGGACCCCGGCACGAGGCCGGGGTGACGGCTGGAACTGGCGGAGAGGTTCGCGCTAAAGCCATCGCATGACCCTACGAACCGGCGCGCGCATCCTTGTCGACCAGCTTCTCGCGCAAGACTGCGAGCGCATCTTCACCGTGCCGGGCGAGAGCTTCCTTTCCGTGCTCGACGCGCTTCACGACACGCCCGCGATCGAGCTGGTCGTCGGGCGGCAGGAGGGCGGGGTCGCGTTCATGGCCTGCGCCGACGGAGCGCTGACCGGGCGACCGGGCGTCGCGTTCGTCACGCGCGGACCGGGGGCGACCAACGCCAGCATCGGCGTCCACGTCGCGCGCCAGGACTCGCAGCCGATGATCCTGTTCATCGGCGACGTCGACCGGGGCATGCGCGACCGCGAGGCGTTCCAGGAGATCGACTTCGCGGCGATGTTCGCGCCGATCGCGAAATGGGCGGCGCGGATCGACGACGCCCGCCGCATCCCGGAGTACGTCGCGCGCGCCTATGCGACCGCAATCAACGGGCGGCCGGGGCCGGTGGTGCTGGCGTTGCCGGAAGATATGCTGCTGGACGAGGTGGAGGCGGTGAACCGGCCTAGAGTGGAGCGCGCTTACAACGGATTGTCATTCTTCGCCACGATGGACGCGCTTGAGCATGAGATGCGCGGAGCTGAGCGCATGATAGCGGTCGTGGGAGGTGTCGGTTGGACCGCCGCGGCTGGAGAGAACTTTGCTGCCTGGGCAGAGGTGGTAGGGCTTCCAGTCGTGGCGGCCTTCCGTCGACAGGACGCGATAGCGAACACCTCGCGTGTTTGGGCTGGCAATCTTGGCTACGGACCCAATCCGAAACTTATTGACCGATTGCGGCAAGCGGACCTGTTTCTGGTGATCGGCCCAAGGCTGGGTGAAGCTACAACGGACGGGTATTCGCTTCTTACGCCCGATCATCCCGGACAGCGGGTCATCCATGTTCACCCGGACCCGAACGAACTCAACAGTGTCTATCGGACAGACCTAGCAATATGCGCGTCAATAGACGAGTTCTGCGCAGAACTTGGCGACGATCCCATCGATTGGGGGAACTATAGCTCGGACGGCGGGTACGCCCATGCCGATTACCTCGCCTGGTCCACCCCTCAGCCCCGCCCCGATGTCGCCCTCGACCTAGGCCTATGCGTCCTCACCATGCGCGAGGCGCTCCCCGCCAACACCATCGTCTGCAACGGCGCGGGGAACTTCTCGGGCTGGTGGCATCGCTACTGGCGCTATGGCGGCCCGGGGACGCAGCTCGCGCCCACCGCCGGCGCGATGGGCTATGGCGTCCCCGCCGCGGTCGCCGCCGCGCTCCGCCACCCGGAGCGGGTCGTCGTCGCGGTGGCGGGCGACGGCGACTTCCTGATGAACGGGCAGGAACTTGCCACCGCCGTCCAGCATGGCGCGAACATCCTCGTGATCGTGGTCGACAATGCAAGTTACGGCACGATCCGGATGCACCAGGAGCGCGCCTTCCCCGGCCGGGTCAGCGGCACCGCGCTCCGCAACCCGGACTTCACCGCGCTCGCCCGCGCCTATGGCTGCTGGGCGGACACGGTGGAGCGGACGGACGAGTTCGCCCCCGCGCTCGCCCGTGCGATGGCGCGGCCCGGGGTGCGGCTGCTCCACCTCAAGACCGACGTCGAGCAGATCACCCCCGCGACAACGCTGAGCGCGCTGCGCAGCAGATGAGGCGGGTGCTGGTCGACGCGGACGCCTGCCCGGTCAAGGAGGAGGTGTACCGCGTCGCGTTGCGCCACGGCGCGGCGGTGGTGATCGTCAGCAACCAGCGTATCCGTATCCCCGAGCACCCGCTGGTCACGCGCGCGCTGGTCGGCGATACGTTCGACGCCGCCGACGACTGGATCGCGGAGACAGCGGGAGCGCGCGACGTGGTGGTAACGGCGGACATTTTGCTCGCGGATCGCTGCCTCAAGCAGGGCTCCACCGTGCTCGCGCCCACCGGAAAGGCGTTTACGACCAGCTCGATTGGCGCGGCGGTGGCGACGCGGGCGATCATGGCGGACCTGCGTGCCGGGGTCGGGATAACGGGAGGACCGCCGCCGTTCGGCAAGGCGGACCGGTCGCGGTTCCTGTCGGCGCTGGATGCGGCGCTGGTGCGGTTGGGGCCGGGGTGAAGAAAAGGCCGCCCCGGTGTGTCCGGAGCGACCCTTATCCATCCTTGGCTGGCCAGCGTCGCGGCAAAGCCGCGCCGTCGATCCTCGCTCAAGCGAGGTCGGCCGAGCTTGAGCGTCTCGTCGCCAGCTACGCTGGCGTCGTGCGCCCTGCGCTAGATATCGTCTCCCAGCACGCCCTTGATCTTGCCCTTGAGCTGCTGACCCTTGCCTTCGGTGTTCTGCGCCGCGCCCTCGGCGGCGAGATTTGGGTCGTTGTTCGACTTGCCGATCGACTCCTTCACATTGCCGATTGCCTCGTTGACGTTGCCTTTGATCTTGTCGGTGAGCTCGCCCATGCAGGCCTCCTGTGATGCCGGTCGGGCCGCCATCCGGCCCGTCGGCAAACAAAACGGCCCGACGAGGATCGGGTTCCCAACCTAGATCAGCCCGGCAAGTGGACTTGACGGGTCAGCATAGCGCCGCTGCCCCATCCGCCCCGCGCGGTACGCCAGCCGCCCCGCCTCCACGCCGTGCCGCATGGCGCGCGCCATCAGCAGCGGGTCCTTCGCCTCGGCGATGGCGGTGTTCATCAGCACGCCGGCGCAGCCTAGTTCCATCGCCGCCGCCGCGTCGCTCGCGGTGCCGACGCCCGCGTCGACCAGCACCGGCACCTTCGCGCCCTCGACGATCAGCCGGATCGTCACCCGGTTCTGGATGCCCAGCCCCGAGCCGATCGGCGCACCCAGCGGCATGATCGCGACCGCGCCCACGTCCTCCAGCCGCCGGGCGGCGATCGGATCGTCGACGCAATACACCATCGGCTCGAAGCCTTCCTTGGCGAGCACCTCAGTCGCGCGCAGCGTTTCGACCATGTCGGGGTAGAGCGTCCGCGCCTCGCCCAGCACCTCCAGCTTGACGAGGTTCCACCCGCCCGCCTCGCGCGCCAGCCTGAGCGTACGGATCGCGGACTCCGCGTCAAAACAGCCTGCGGTGTTAGGCAGATACGTGACGCGCTTGGGGTCGATGTAGTCGGTCAGCATCGGCGCGTTGCGGTCGGCGATGTTGACGCGGCGCACGGCCACGGTGACGATCTCCGCCCCGCTCGCCTCGACCGCCGCGGCGTTTTGCGCGAAGTCCTTGTACTTGCCCGTGCCGACGATTAGCCGCGAGCGGAACGTGCGGCCCGCGACGGTCCAGGTGTCTGCGTCGACCGCGCGGGGGCTGTCGCCGCCGCCGACGAAATGGACGATCTCGATATCGTCACCGTCGTCGACCATCACCTCCGCTAGCGTCGAGCGCGGCACCACCTCCATGTTGCGCTCGACCGCGAGCTTCTCGGGCACCAGACCGAGCTCGCCCGCGAGCTGCGCAAGCGTCATTCCGGCGGCGACGCGCTTGTGCTCGCCGTTGACGGTGATGGATACGGTGCCGTCGGTGTGGGGCATGAGGCTTCC
>CAXSEO010000193.1:0-5546 GCA_964235525.1 uncultured Sphingomonas sp.
CCGCAAGCCGAACTGGTCGTTCCACAACCGCTTCGTCGGGCAGTATCTGATCTACTCGGCGGGCGAGTTCGCGGGCGAGGTCGGTGTCAAGACGGTGTTCGCCGCGCCGGTGGACGGCGGACCCGTGGCGCAGATCGCCGCCCCGCATGGGGTGGATCGGATCGACATCATGGGAAGCGACGCCGTAGTGGTCGGCAGCGACGCTCGACAGCGTCTCGGCTTCACCGCAATCGAACTGGGCGGCGCGGGGCCGCGGATCGGGACACCTCCTTCCTTCCCGCCGCGCGCGAAGGCGAGCGGCGTAGCCAAGCGTTCTTCTACCATTCCGACCCCGGCAGCTCGGACGGGGCCTCGGGCACGCTTGGGCTGCCGATCTCCCGCGAGCTCGCCGGGAGCGCGGCGGGACGCTTCCTCGGTTCGGGATCTGCGGTCGCGTTCCTGCGCCGTGACGCGCGCCGGTTCACGCCTGCCGGAGACTTGGCCGCGGACGCGGCGGGCGCACGCGACGATCATTGCCAAGCGTCCTGCGTCGACTGGTATGGAAACGCGCGCCCGATCTTCCTCGGCGAACGCATCTTCGCGCTGATGGGCTACGAACTGGTTGAGGGCAGCCTGCGAGACGGCCGCATTGGCGAGGTCGGGCGCTTGGACTTCGCGCCCAAGGAAGCGAGCCAGCGGTGACCCGCCCCAGTCACGGCTTCGCTAACGTGCGTACTCAACGCCTATCCCTCCACATGAACAGGCGGCCGAAGCTGGGACGCGCCTCTTAGCCAGCAAATGACGGGTTGTGGGTCATCAGCCGAACTCAGACCTCGGTGCGTTCCGCAAGCTCCAACGCGTCCTCCACATCGACGCCGAGGTACCGAACCGTGCTCTCAATCTTAGCGGGGCAGAGCAGGATCTGAACCGCGCGTAAGTTCCCGGTAGCTTTGTAGATGATCGACGCCTTGGTGCGCCGAAGCGAGTGGGTCCAATACTCCTGAGGTTGAAGTCCGATGCCGGCCACCCACTCGTGCACCAAACGGGCACACTGCCGCGTGCTCATGTGGTCCATATAGTCGTTCCGGCTTGGGAAACATATTCGTTGAGCGTTCCGCCCCGGCGCTCCAGCCATGCGCGCATCGTCTTCCGGGCGGGCTCCATCAGCTCGAATTGGACCGGCCGCTTAGTCTTTTGCTGCACGACGATAGCGCGGTCGCGTACGCGCCCGCCCGACACGACGTCGCCGATGCGAACCTTGACCACGTCGCACCCGCGCAGCTTGCTGTCTATCGCGAGATCGAACAGCGCCCGATCGCGCAACCGCCGATGCTGGTCGAGCCAGAAGCGTATCGCCCAGACCTGCTGCTGCTTCAGCGCCCGCTTGGCTCCGAGCAGGCGACCCTCGTTTCAGGGGCGGCGTTCTTGGAATGCAGGGTCCAGCGGCGAGTGCCCCATTGCACTTCTCCAAAAAGCTGGTTCGAGAAGCTAGGCATAGCGAGTCTTTCCTAACCGCAAGTTAGCGGCCGAGCGATTTCAGGCGATCGCGTGCCTCCAACGAGCGTGCCGCTCGACGGCTACCCTCCATCTTCAGCTGTTTTGGTCCTCGTCGGCGGCGACCTCGGCGCGATTGTCGATCTGGCCGTCGAACAGCAGAAGGTTTCGCCCGCCGCAGCTGATCGCCGGCTGCGCCGCGCCCACGTCATTGGGGGGTAAAGGCGTTGAGGGCAAAGGCGAAGCCCAGCTTGTCATAAGCGCGCACCCCTTGTCGCTCGCGGCCATAGGGGGCGAGCGCGCGCGACAACCGCTCCAGCTCGCCGCGCGCCGCCGGCCGCCCGTCGCGGTTGAGGAGCCTGCGATCCCCGTCACGCATTCGTGCCCTTAAACACCTGGACGAAACGGCCAACCTGCATACCCATCGGCAGGCACACGGGCAAGTAGACAGTGCGGTTGTCATCGCGCGCGGTGATCGTGCGGTCGGGCCAGTCTTCCAGCGCCGCGCGGAGGCGGGTGAGGTCCAGCATGCGCGCGAGGTCGGCATCCTCCGCCATCGCCGCCACGTCCGCCAGCATGCGGCCGCGCTCGCGCGTCATGCGGACGTGCCAGTCGGACGTCTGGCGTCCGACGGCGCTGGGCTTGTGCAGCACCTCGGGCGGCAGCGCGTCGCGCATCAGGCGCTTCAGGAGCCAGGGGCCGGTGCCCTCGCGGTGGAACTGGTCTTCCGGCACGCCGAAGCACCATTCGACGATGCGACGGTCGCCAAACGGGTCGCGCAGCTCCACCCCGTGCAGCGCCTCGAACGCCTTTTCGATTGGCGCGATCGAGCCGCGGATGGCCAGGAGATCGCGCCAGGCGGAGCGGTCAGCGTGGGCGATGCGGCCGAAATAGTTCCAACCGACCGCCCGCGCGCGCTCCACCACGCGCATCTCGTTGACGAAAGCGGGGTTGGCGGCGCTGTTCTGCCGCAGCCGCTCGGTCAGATCAGGCCTGTTCCGAACCGTGTTCAGGCGTTCCCACCACGGTTCGGGGATGCGCGGCGTCACGAGTTGGGCGAGTGCCGTTCGCGCCGTGGATTGACCCGTTCGCCTGCTCGCCAATCTCAACTCGCGCCACAGTCGACGGTATTGGCCCTGCCGCAGGAGGTGATCGTAGATGCCGTCACCGCGATAGCTCAGCGTCATGTTGCCGTTGTCGCCGGTCAGCATCACCCGAATACCCCGCGCGCGCGACTGCTCCAGGATCGCATGAATCCAGGGCAGGTTGCCCGCGTTGCGCACGGGCGCGCCGGCGAGGCGCACCAACTCGTCCTGGCGGTGATAATGCGACAGGCCTTCCGCCCGGACCAGGTTCAGCTCCAGCGCGGGGTGCCGCTCGGCGATCGCGCGCACATACGGCGTCTCGTCGCCATAGCAGTGCTCTTCGGTCAGGCCGTCCCAGCCCTCTTCCGGCACCGAGGTGAATACTGGGAGCCGCTCGCCTCGGGCCGCCAGTTGCTCGGCCGCGACCACCGCGCCGGTTGACGAGTCGAGCCCGCCGCTCATGAACGCGCCGACCCGCGTGTTGCTGCGCAGCCGGACACGGACCGCCTCATCGAACAGCGCCCGCGCTTCCTCGACATAGTCATCGTCGCGGCGGTGGCGGATGGGGACGATCCGCTCAGCCAGGTCGTAATAGCGCCGCAGCCGGACGCCGCCGCGGTCGATCGTCATCACGTGCCCGGCCGGACATAGCGCGATCCCCTTGAAGAAGGTGCGCTCGTTCTCGCCGAACAATTGGGCCACCGCGTTGGCCAGCGTCCGCTCGTCCAGTTCGCGCGGCACCCAAGGCAAGGCGGGCAGCACGGGCGGCATCGAGGCGAAGGCGAAGCGGTCGCCGGCGTGGTAATAGCAGAGCGGCCGGTAACCGAACGGGTCGCGCGCCAGCAGCAGCCGGTGGTCGGTCATGTCCCAGATCGCCAGCGCGAACTCCGCGACCAGCCGCGGGAATACGTGCTCCCCCCACCGCTCCCACCCGCGCATCGCCAACGCCGCGTCGGACAGGCGCACGAGCGCGGGCGACTCGATCCCAAGCGCCGCGGCGATCTCCTCGCGGTTGTCGATCCGCCCGTCCCAAACCATCGCGTAGCGGCCGCCGCCGCCGATGACGGGTTGCGCCTGTCCCACGTCCTCGGACGTGAAGGCGTCGAGCGCGAACGCGAGGCCCGCCTCGTCATACGCGCGGGATCCCTGCCGCTCGCGGCCATAGGGGGCGAGCGCCTGCGCCAACCGGGCGAGGTCGCCGCGGTCGACGGGCTCTCCGTTCAGGCGAAGGACGCCGGCGATCGCGGTCATGCGGCGACGCCCTCGCCCGCATCGACCAGCCCGCGCATGTGCGCCTCGATCACGTCGAGCCCCGAGTCGAAGCGCGCGAGCGCTCGGTGGCGGGTGAAGCGATACACCGGCAGGTGCCGCGCCAGCGCCGCGACGCGCCGCGCGACGGCGGCGTGGGGCGCGATGGCGGGCAGCAGCTCGACGCGGTACACCGCGCGGTAAAGCTCGGTCCACGCCTCCATCCCCGTCAACGGCGTGATCGCGGGGGCGAGCGCCGCGTCCTTATGCCAGGCGAGGACGTAGAGCGCCCGCGCGGGCGGCGGCGCGTCTTTCGCGGGCGCGTCGGTGGGCAGCGACACATAGGATTTGTCCGGAATCAGCACGCTGACCGGGTGCCCGCGGTCGACGCGCAGGTGAGCGGCCGCGTCGTCGCACAGCTTCAGGCCCTTGGGCATCGGCGACAGGCGCGGCGGGCCGGGGGCGAGGTCCACCACCATTACGTCGTCGGTGAGGTGGGACAGCCCGCGCAGCGCCAGCCCCGCCGCGAGGGTCGACTTGCCCATGCCGGAGTCGCCGGTGAAGGCGAACAGCCCGCCCGCGCAGTCAACCGCGCTGCAATGCAGCGGCAGCAGCCCGCGCTGGTGGCACAAGATGCCCCACGCCGTGCCGAGCAGGAACAGGGTGACGTCGGCGTCGGAAACCTCGGGGGCGTGGAAGATCTCGATCCGCACGCCGTCCGAGATGCGGAAGCTGAGGCCGGGCAGGACCTGGATGACAATCCTCGCCGCCTCGCGCGGGATGGCGGGGTCGCGGCCCCGCGCGATGTCGGGGGAGGGAGCGGGACCGCTTCCCACCGTGACGGTGATGGCGGCGGGCGACTCCGGAGCGGTGCGGTCCGGCGACGCGCCGGGCAGCGCGACCGCTGAGGCTACCGGCAGACCGGCTACCCGGTATCGGGGCAAGGCTGAACTCCGCGACGGTGATGGTCTCACCCGCTTGGGCGCGCAGCGGGCGTAACTCGCAACCGCCATCGTGCGGCGATCGGGGCGGGGCCGTCAACACAAACGGCCGCTTGCGTTTCAAAATGGGCAACCTGGTCGCTTGAGGCTGGAGGGACTCGCTGGCAAAACTATGATCTCACTTTGGAGAAGACTACTGAGATGCTGCGCAGCGAAGATCCTGCCATGGCGGGCGGGCAAGTCAGGCCAGCCTACGCCAAGCCCGACCTTCGCCAAGTGCCGTTGCGGGACTTGGTTTCTTAGGGATCGAGGGCGACGCGGCAAGATGCGCAAACCCCATTCGGGTCCTAACCACGGGCAGGGCCGGATTGCACCCCGCCTTAGTTGATGCAGATGCGGGTCGGGGTCGATCGGCTGTTCCTACTTGGTGTCAGTATGCAGTGCATCCGCAGGCTGTCCACTTTACCGGGTTTACGTCCTGCATTGGCATCGGCTTCTTAACGCATCAGAATCAGTTAATTGCGATACATCTTCCGATGGTGATGGAGAATGGAGACCCATTCGTTGTTGAAGATGTCGAGGTGATCGAACAGGTGCTTCTGCAACACAATTTTCAGGTGGGTACTAGAATACTGCTTGGTCAAGAAGCATTTTGGCTAAATGGTCTGCCGGACGCGTACAACGCCCTGCTTCAAAGGTTTAACATTCACAGACGTTATCAGCTCGATGATGGCACCTACGGCATCGAGATTGTGGATGGAGTCTTGAATCCAGTATGGGTGCAGAACTGATAGGGGGG
>CAXSEO010000194.1:0-5544 GCA_964235525.1 uncultured Sphingomonas sp.
GCGGCGGTTCTGCACCTCGCGGACACCGTCGGCAGTCTGCACCCGCAGATGGTTCGGGTCCTCACCGAAGCTCTGGGTCGAGATCACGCCGTCGGGGATGCCATGGCCCGACATATAGGCCTTGGCGGCATCGGCGCGACGCTGACCCAGCGCCATGTTGTAGCGGGGCGTGCCCGACGTATCGGTGAAGCCCGCCAGCATGACCTGCGCGTTGCCGCAATTCGCATATTGCGAGACGGCGTTGTCGAGGATCGACGCCGCTTCTGGCGTGATATCCGACTTGTTCCACTCGAAGAACACGATGAACGGACCAGGCGCGCACACAGCAACCGGAGGCGGCGGAAGAGCCTCGGTCGGCGGCGGCGGCGGCGGCGGCGTCGGCGCAGGCGGCGGCGGGGGCGCCGGCGGCTCACCGAAGTTGTACGCGATACCGCCCAAGATGCTGTGCGAGCGGTAGCGCTCCCTCTCCGTCTGGTTCGCCACGTTGACGAGGCGGACGTTGCTGGTGTTGAAGAAGCGATACTTCAACGAGATGTCCACGTGAGGTCCGAGCGGCGCGCGCACGCCCGCGATGCCCTGATAGGCGAAGCGGGTATCCGAATCGCTCAGCTCGTTGCCGAAGCTGGTCAGCGCGATCCGCTCCTTGACGCGGGCGACACCGGCACCGCCACCGACAAAGCCCTGGATCTCGTCATCGCCGCCGAAGTCGAGCAGGCCGTTGACCATGAAGCTCAGCGCCGAGCTCTGGCCACGCGCATAGTTGAAGCTGCCCGCGGGCGACGTGCCGACCCCACCGGCCGCGTTGATAAACGGCGTCCCGATCGAGTTGGTGTAGTTGCGGATATTCGCCTGCCGGTAGCCGACCTCGGCCTCGACACGGAACCCGCCAAAGTCGTAACCGATATTGCCGTCGCTATCGAACCCGTAGCGGTGGTGGGCGGTCGCGGCATTGGGCGTCCCGCCAATATCGTAGTGGATGTTCTCGATGATCATCGCACCGAAATCGCCGCCCACGTAGAACTCCTTGTCACGGGCAAGGGCGGGCGAGGCGAGAGCAGTGGAGGCGAGCGCCAAGGCAACGGCGAGCTTCCGCATAGTAACCCCTTTCTTGTTTGTCACGAAGGACAGCCCGAACCCCCTAGCCAAAGCTCCGTTCCGCCGCAAGCCGTCGAATATCGCGATGTGTTGCCCAAAGGGCACGGCCAGCCGTGAAACCAACGCCGACCCGGCGCAAGCGGACGGTTTCGGCTATCATGGATCAGCTCGCGATCAGCCCGTGGCCCCGCAACGCCGCCAGTACCGCACCGATCGCCGCGCGCGCTTCCGAATCGACGGTTGCGCCGCCGCTCGGGTCCGCGATCGCCGCGGCGCGCGCGCCGACCACCTTGTTGCCGTCGATCAGCACCGCGTGCCCGCGCAAGTTGCCCACCTCCCATGCGCCGCTATGGAAGCGCGCGACCGCGCCGTCCGCCGCGCTCCACACCGCCAGCCCCTCACGCGGGGCCACGAAGCGCCACCCGCCCGCCGTCCGCCCGGCGAGCGCTTGGCCGTGCCCCGCCCAGTCGTCGGTCGGCGCGGGGCCGACCACCCACGCCTGTCCCGGGGTCGGCGAGGCGGGCGGCGTGTTCGGCCCCACCGCCTCCACCCCCGCGCCCGCCACCAGGTCGAGCAGCAGGAGCGCCTCGTTGTGGAATACCTCCTTCTGCGCCTGCCCCGCCGCCAGCAGCGGCAGCGCCAGCCGGTCCGTCACATCCGCCATCTCACCCTCCCATGTTGATGATCGAAGCAGGCGACTCGCCGTGTGTGCCGAGCTGGCGCACCGCGACCGCGCCGCCCGCGGCCAGATCGGCCGCGCTCAGCACCAGCTCGGGCGTATCGACCACCCGGTCCTCGCCGCCGACCGTCACCCGGTAGCTCTCCGTCTCCTCGCCGAGCGGCGCGTCCGCGCCGTCGATCCAGCGCCACCCGATCCGGCTCCGCCGCGTCCAGGTCAGCCGCGCGGTTCCGTCGCCGAGCGACGTCAGCGCCAGCGCGACCGGCGCGGGCGGGCGCACCGACGCGCCCGTCACCGGCGCGGTCGCCACCACCGGCGTTCCCACGTCGCCGACCCCCGTCGCCATCACCCGCACCTCACCGCCGACCGCCGCCACCGGCAGGTCGATCGTCGCCGCAGCATCGGCGGTGACGGCCACGAACCGGCTCCCCGCCGCCGCGCCCGTCACGCTTCCCCGCCGCCCGCGCAGCAAGCGCCCGAGCCGCCAGCGCGTGTCGCTCACCGGCACCGCGCGCCCGAACTGGATCAGCTCGTCGCCGACCAGGGCCAGATTCGCGCCCGCGTCGAGCGCGCCGTCGTCCGCCGGGGCCAGCGTCATCCCCGCGTGCGCGAGCTCCACCTCCAGCGTGTCCGCCTCGTCGAACAGCGCCGCGGTCGCGGGCGCGAGCGGGGTCGCGAGCGTGCCCATCGTAGCAGGCGCGGCGGTGCTCCCCGCCGCCGTCCACCGCTTGCCGCCGTCCGTCGACCACAGCAGCGCCGCGCTCCGCCACCCCGCGCCCGTCCCCGCCGCGAGCACGGTGATGCGCGGCTGATCGAGCGCCACGTCGCCAAGCGGCGGCAGTTCCGCCACCTGCAACAACGTCCGCCCCGCGACCAGATCGGGCGCGCCCAGCACCCGCCCCGCGCTCGCGGCGGGCACCGCCAGCGGCGCGGGGACCAGCGGCACCAGCGTCAGCGTCACCACCATCGCCTCCAGCGTCGCGTCGGTCACCCGCCACGTCCCCGCCTCGCCGGCGATGCTCACCGCGTCGCCCGGCGCGACCGTCAGTGCGGCGAGCGTGGTCGTCACCCGCCGGGTGCCGCGCGCCGCCTCCGCCCGGGTGAGCGTCGCTTCCGCCACCGCCTTGGCCGACACCGCGTCGAGCCCGGCGGGCAGCTCGACCCGCTGCTCGGCCTGGCCTGCGCCCGGACGCCGCGCGCGCTGCACCCCCGCCAGCCAGTCGCGCGCGGGGTCGTAGTACGACACGGTCACCAGCCGCGGCACCGCCTCGATCGCGGGCAGCGCGCGCGAGCGGCGCTCCCCGACCCCCTTCGCGGCGACGCCTGCGTCATCAACGGTCGCCACCGGCGCGGCGTCGGCGCGCATCTCCAGCGCATCGCCGCCCGGTGCCCACCACGCGCCGCTCGCGGTCGCCAGCACATCGAGGATGTCGCGCGCGGTGCCGTAGGCGCTCAGCCCACCGAGCGTCATGGCGACGCCGCCATCGCGCACCAGCCCGCTCCCGACATCGGCGGCGATCGCGCCCACGGTCGGCGCGGCGGCGTCGGCGGTCAGCTCGAAGGTGAGCGAGGGAATGCGGTTGCCGAAGTCCGCCAGCTGGAGCTGCTCGAACACCGCATAGGCGAGCCCGCGATGCGCGGGGCAGTCGCCTTCGGCCGACGCGATCAGCGGGTCGACCGGCTGGTCCTCGTCGCCGGGGTGCAACCGGAACGCGCCGAGATTGCTCTTCCAGTCGCCCGCCGTGCCGCGCAGCAGCTTGCCGTCCGCCCAGATCCGCCCGACGCCGGTGACCACCCGCGCCGACAGCGCCACCGCGAACGAGGCAGAGTAGCTATAGGTGGTGACGCTCGGCTGACCCTTGGCGTGCGACGTGGCGCGGCTCTCGATGAGGTCGGTCGACCAGATCACGCTGCCCGCGACGCGCAACGTCCCGTACAATCGCGCGAGCGGGGTGCCGTAGGAGGAGGTCTGGACGCGCAGGTCCGACAAGCGACGTCCCTCGACGCCCTTCGGCTTGAACAGCACATCGCGGTCGACCGCCTGCCCGACCAGCCCGCCGATCGCCGCCCCGATCGGCCCGCCGACGACGCCGCCGACGGCGGTGAGGAGGAGAGTGGCCATAGGGAGTTCTCCTTCTAAGCCCTCTCCCGCTCGCGGGAGAGGGTAGGGTGAGGGTTTTCTCAACCGCTCGAGAGTCACGCGGAGGCGCGCCACACCCCCAACACCGGCCAACTCACCGCGCCCGGCCGCTCCACCACCCGCCTGAGCCCCGCGTCGGCGTGGATCACCCCGCGCGCGCTCGCGACTCCCAGGTGCAGCTGCCCCGGCCCGGCGGCGAACAACAGCACGTCGCCCGGCTTCGGCGCCTTCACTCGCGTCAGCCGCGCGTCGAGCAGCGCGACGACCCGCTCCGGCACCCCGCCGCGCAACGCGTACCCGTCGGGGACCAGCGACACGAACACTCGGTCGACATCCCCCGCCCACACCGGGTCCGCCTCGCCCGGCAGCGTGAAGCCGCCGTCGAGGCTCGCGAAGTCGAGCGTGACCACGGCCTCCTCCGGTGTGCCCTGGGCATAGTTCCACAACCGCACATACCACGCGCGCGGCTTGCCTCCCGCATCGCGCCCCTCGACTGTGAGCACCGGGCCGTTGACCGCGTCGAGCGCGCGCACCCCGCCCGACCGCCAGCGGAAGCTCAACCGGCACTGCCGGAAGTCGCGCGCGGTCTCATACGCCAGCAGCGGATGGTCCCACCGATCCTCCGCCTCCCAGATCAGCCCGGCGAGGTCGTCCTGCCGATAGAAAGCGAGATCGACCCTGAGCGCGTCCGGCGCGGTGGTGGTGACCGCCGCCATCATCGGCCGCGGGAAGTTGACGGTCCACAAGCGCGGGTCGAACCGCGTGACAAATCCTTCCGCCTGCCCGTTGCGGGCGGCGGCGAGCCAGTAAGGCATGGTTGGTCCTTTCCGGTTGGGAAACGGGGGAGCAGGGAGCGGGAGCGGTTGGTTGATCCTGCCCCATCCGTCACCCCGGCCTTGTGCCGGGGCCTAACCGTCCGCGCGTGCTTGCGTTCGGAGGGGATGCGTCTTCCGCCCGCACCATGGCTCCCGGGCCGTAAACACGCGCGGACGGTTGGACCCCGGCACAAGGCCGGGGTGACGATTGTAAGAGGGTCGACGGATCGCTCCCTACCCCTGCAACGCCGCCTTCACCGCGCGCGCTACCTGGCGGCTCGAGCGTTGCAGCGTGCCCGGCGCGTCGCTCCCGCCGCCCTGCACGGTGATCGCCACCCGCACGTCGCGTGGGCCAGCGCCCGCGCCCCCCGCGACCACCGATCCGCTGGACGTCGGCACGAACAGCTCCGGCCCGCGCTCGCCGACCGTGTAGGCGCGGCCCGGCGAGACCGGGCCGCCGGTCGCCCGCCCCGGCGCGCCGTTCAGCAACCCCGCCAGCCCCGCCAGCAGCCCGCCGCCACTCGCGCCCGACGCGCTGCCACCGAACACCGCCGCGAGGCCGCCGTTCACCGCCCCCGCCGCGATCGCGTCCATCGCCGCCAGCGCGCTGGTCCTGAGGTCGTCGAACCCCAGCTTCCCCGTCTTGACCGCCCTGGTCAGCGCGGTCTCGATCGACTGCCCCGCCACCGCCGCGCCCGCGCCGAGCGGGCCCTGCAGGCTGGTCCGCATCGTGTCCACGTCGCGCGCGAACCCGGCGGTGTCGGCGCGCACGCCGGTCACCAGCTGCTCCATCTCCTCATCCCTCCGGAAACGCC
>CAXSEO010000195.1:0-5543 GCA_964235525.1 uncultured Sphingomonas sp.
GACGTCCGTGTGAGCGTTAGCTACCTTTGACTTTCGGGGATGCCGGGCCTAGTGGCGCGCCATCCTTCGGCTGGTCGGAAACCAGCCCCTCCAGGAGCCATCCCATGAAGCCCAACACTCACCCCGATTATCACAGCATCAAGGTCCAGATGACCGACGGCACCGTGTTCGAGACCCGCTCCACCTGGGGCAAGGAGGGTGACACGATGACGCTGGACATCGACCCGCTCGCCCACCCGGCCTGGACCGGCGGGCGCGGCACGATGCTCGACGCCGGTGGTCAGGTCGCGCGCTTCAACAAGCGTTTCGGCGGACTGACGCTCAAGCGCTAACGCGCGGGTAACCATTGGCGGGCTAGATGCTCGCCATGTTCGCCGCCGAATACGAACCCGCCGAGTTGGGCCGTCGCCGCAGTATCCGCGCGCCGGTCTCGCTCGACGCGCGGATCGGCAAGACCGCCCGAGCGCTCTGCAAGGTGGTCGACATCTCCGTCCATGGCGCGCGGCTACAGACCTATTCGGGGCTGAAGCGAGGCGGCACGATCTGGTTGACCTTGCCCGGCATCGGCCAGCGCGCCGCGGACGTGATGTGGGCGGATGACTTCGTCGCCGGATGCCAGTTCCACCAGCCGCTCGACGCCGAGGCGTTCGAGGCACTGGTCGGGCTCGACGGGGTCGCGACGTGCGGCTGAGCTGGCGGAGAAGGTGGGATTCGAACCCACGGTGAGCGTGAACCCACGGCGGTTTTCAAGACCGCTGCCTTAAACCACTCGGCCACCTCTCCGTGTGGGCGCTTGTACGGGGCGAGCGGCGGATCGTGCAAGGGGCGCGACGTTGCGGGTTCCGGCGCGCTGATGGCTGTGCCACAACGGCGTCATGCGGAGGTGGACCAACAATGCGCGGTGGCTGGCGGCGGCGCTGCTTGCCTGTGTCGCTCCGGGTGCGACCGTGTCGGCGCAGGATGACGGGGCGTTCCAGTCGTTTCTGGTCACCCTCCGTCCACGCGCGATCGCGATGGGTGTCAGCGCCGCCACGATCGACTCGGTGCTGCCGACGCTGACCTTTAACCCGCGGGTCGTCGAGCTCGACCGTGCGCAGCCGGGCAGCGACCCCAACGCCGCGCCGCCGCGCTTCGCCCCCTATTATCGCAGCCATGTCGACGCCGCGCGGATCGGTCGCGGGCGTGCGGTCTACGCGGCGCAGCGTGGACTGGCGCGCCGGTTCGAGGCGCAGACCGGGGTCCCCGAAAGTATCGCGGTCGCGATCTGGGGCAATGAGAGCAACTACGGCGCGTACACGGGCAATTTCGACCTGCTCCGCAGCCTTGCCAGCCTTGCCTATGACGGGCGGCGTCGCGAGCTTTTCACAGGCGAGTTCCTGGCCGCGCTCAAGATGATCGATCGCGGCGTGCCGCGCGAGCAGCTCAAGGGCAGCTGGGCGGGCGCGACGGGCAACCCGCAATTCCTGCCCTCGATCTACCTGCGCGTCGCGCGCGATGGCGATGGCGACGGGCGCGCGGATATCTGGACCAGTCCTGCAGACACGCTCGCCTCGATCGCGAACTATTTTCGCGACGCAGGGTGGCGACCCGGCCAGCCTTGGGGGCTCACGGTCAGCGTGCCGCCGGGCTTCGACGAGCGGCAGGTCACCAATCGCCTCGTGAGCCCGCGCTGCCCACGCGTGTTCGCGCGGCACAGCGCGTGGCGAACGATGGCCGAATGGCGCGCGCTCGGCATCCGCCCTGTCTCCCGCGCGTGGCCCGATGACCGCGTGCTCGCGACCTTGTTTCAGCCGGACGGGCCGGGCGAGACCGCGTTCCTGCTGACGGGCAATTACCGCGTGATCCTCGATTATAATTGCTCCAACTTCTATGCACTGTCGGTGGGCTTGTTGTCCGATGCGGTCGCGCAATAGCGCGCTCGCGGCGGCGTTGGTGCTGAGCGCGTGCGTCGGCGGTCCGCGACCGGATGCCCGTGGCTATGACGAGATCGGCGCGGCGACTTGGTATGGCGATGCGTTCGCGGGGCGGCCTACGGCATCGGGCGCGCGCTTCGATCCCGCCGCCCTTACCGCGGCGCATCGCACCCTGCCGCTCGGCACGGTGGCGGAGGTGACCTCGCTCGACACCGGACGAAGCGTGCGCGTGGTGATCAACGATCGTGGCCCGGGCGACCGGGCGCGGCTGATTGATCTCTCGCGCGCCGCCGCCGACGCGCTGGGCGGAGACCGCGCGCTCCGGCGTGTCAGGGTTCGTGCGATCGGGACACAGCGGCTGCCAGCCGGCGAGCGTCGCCAGCCGATGACGCTCACCCGCGACGCCGTCCTGCAAGTCGCCGCCTTCGCCAGCGAGCCTCGTGCGCGCGCTCTCGCGGCCCGGCTCGGCGGCTTCGTCGACGCGGGCGGCGGCTTGTACCGCGTCCGCCTCGGCCCGTTCGCCACCGCCGCCGAGGCGCAACAGGCGCGTGACGCCGCGGCGCGGGCCGGTTATGCGGACGCGGCTTTCGTCCAGCCGAACTGATGGAACCCTCGCCCGACATGACCAAGCTGATCGCCCCCGTCCTGGCCGCCATGGCGCTCGCGCTGCCCGTGCAGGCCGCCGCGCCCGTGTTCGACACCTCCGCGCCGGTCGCGTTCATGGAAGACCTGTCGTCCGGCGCAGTGCTGTACAGCAAGGACGCGGACCGCCGGATGCCGCCCGCCTCGATGGCGAAGATGATGACGGTGTATCTTGCCTTCGACATGATCGAGCACGGGCAACTCAAACTCGACCAGCGGATCGAGGTTCGCCCCGAGACGTGGAAGAAGTGGCACTCGCAAGGGTCGACCATGTTCCTCGGCGTCGGCGAACACCCGACGGTCGCGGACCTGCTGCATGGCATCGTGACACTGTCGGGGAACGACGCCTGCGTCGTGCTGGCGGAGGGCGCGTCCGGGACCGAGGAGGCGTTCGTCGGACAGATGAACGAGGCCGCCGCGCGGATCGGGCTCAGCAGCAGCCATTTCGGCACCTCGAACGGCTGGCCCGACAACGGCGTCACCTATGTCACCGCGCGTGACCTCGCCAATCTGGCCGTGGCGACGATCCGCAATCATCCGCAGCTTTATCGGCAGTTCTATGCGCAGCGCAGCTTCACCTGGGGCAAGACGCTGGGTGCGGGCAACGACATCAGCCAGGACAACCGCGATCCGCTGCTCGGCCGCGTCGCGGGCGCGGACGGGCTCAAGACCGGGCATACCGACGAGGCGGGCTATGGCTTCACCGGCTCGGCCGAGCAGGGCGGGCGGCGGCTGGTGATGGTGGTCGCGGGGCTCAACAGCTTCAACCAGCGGATCGAAGAGTCGGTCAAGTTCATGGACTGGGGCTTTCGTGCCTGGCAGCAGAAGAAGCTGGCGAGCAAGGGCAAGCTGGTCGAGACCGCGGACGTGCAGCTCGGCGCGGAGAACCATGTCGGGCTGGTCGCGGGCCAGGACCTCAAGGTGACGCTACCCGGTGGCGCGGTGCCCGTCATGCAGGCCAAGGTCGTCTATGACGGGCCGATCAAGGCGCCGATCAGGGCGGGCCAGCATGTCGCCGATCTGGTCGTGACCTCGCCCGGGCTGCCCGCGCAGACGCTGCCGCTGGTGGCGCAGGCGGACGTGGCCCCGGCCGGGTTCTTCGGCCGCGCCTGGGCAGGACTGCGGGGGTTGTTCGGCGGGTGAGCACGGCGCCGGCGCGCTTCATCACGCTCGAAGGCGGGGAGGGGGCGGGCAAGTCGACGCAGGCGCGCGCGCTCGCGGCGGCGCTGGCGGCGCGCGGCCTCGAGGCGGTGGTCACGCGCGAGCCGGGCGGGAGCGAGGGCGCGGAAGCGATCCGCGCGCTGTTGCTCGACGGCGGCGTCGATCGCTGGAGCGCGCGGAGCGAGGCGCTCCTGTTTGCCGCCGCCCGCGCGGACCATGTCGAGCGGTTGATCCGACCCGCGCTCGCGGCGGGCAGGTGGGTGATCTGCGATCGCTTCCTCGACTCGACGCGGGCGTATCAGGGCATGGCTGAGGGAGTGGAGGATACCGCGATTGTTGCGCTGCACGCCTTCGGATCGGAAGGACTGCTGCCCGACCGGACGTTCGTACTGGACGTACTTCCGGCTGAGGGCGCGTTACGTGCAGCAGGGCGCGACGGCCCGGCGGCGGATCGTTTCGCCGCGCGAGGCCCGGCGTTCCACGAAGCGGTCGCGCAAGCCTTTCACGTCATGGCAGACCGGGAGCCGGAGCGGGGGCGCGTGGACGACGCGAGCGGTCCCGTAGAGCGCGTCACCGAGCGCCTGCTCACCGCGCTGGCCGATATGCTGCCATGATGTCGCTCGTGGGCCATGACCGCCCGCGCGAGGCGTTTCTCGCCGCCGCGAGCGGGCGCGCGCTGCACCACGCATGGCTGCTCACCGGCCCGGCGGGCGTCGGCAAGGGCGCGTTCGCGCGCGCCGCCGCGCTGCGGCTGCTCGCGGCGGCGACCGACCCGGATTTGCCGCGCGGCTTCGACGTGTCGCCCGATCACCGCATCGCCAAGCTGTTCGCGGCCGGGTCACACCCCGACTATCGGCTGCTCCAGCGGCTGCTGAAAAAGGACGCGAAGGAGGCGGCGGAGGGCCGCGCGCCCGACCTCGCGCGCAACGTCAGCGTCGACCAGGTGCGCGCGTTGCTGGCGAGCTTCGCGACCACCCCCGCGCTGTCACCCCGCCGCGTCGTCGTGATCGACGCGATCGACGATCTCGAGCGCGCCGCCGCCAACGCGTTGCTGAAAGGGCTGGAGGAGCCGCCCGCCGGGACGGTGTTCATGCTCGTCAGCCACATGCCGGGCCGCCTGCTGCCGACGATCCGCTCGCGCTGCCGGGTGCTGCGGTTCGATCCGCTGGGCGACGACGACATGGCCCGTGTCCTCGCCGACGTGCTGCCTGAGGCGGAGCAGACCGAATTACGCGCGCTGATCCGCGTCGGCGGTGGCTCGCCCGGGCGGGCGCTCGGCTACGCGGGGTTGGACCTCGCCGCGATGGACGCGACACTCGCGAGCATCGCCGCCGATGGCGACCGCGACAACGCGCGTCGCCTCAAGCTCGCGCAATCGCTGGCGAGCAAGGCCGCGCAGCCGCGCTATGAGGCATTCCTGGAGCGGGTGCCAAGCTTCCTGGCCAACGCCGCCGCCGCGCGCCACGGCCTGGCGCTCCGCCTCGCGCTCGACGCGTACGAACAGGCGCGCGAGCTGGCCGGGGCCGCGCGCGGGCTGTCGCTCGACACGGCCGCGACCGCGTTCGAGCTGGCGGGACTCGTCGCGCGGCTGGCGAGCGCGCCGCCGAGCGGCTAGGGCCTGGACATGACCGAGCCGTTCTACATCACCACCGCGATCAGCTACCCGAACGGTCGCCCGCATATCGGCCATGCCTATGAGGCGATCGCCGCCGATGCGATCGCGCGCTTCCAGCGCCAGGCAGGGCGCGACGTGCGGTTCCAGACCGGCACCGACGAGCACGGGCTCAAGATGGTGCAGGCGGCGCGCGAGCGGGGCGTCGACACGCG
>CAXSEO010000196.1:0-5542 GCA_964235525.1 uncultured Sphingomonas sp.
ATCGTGACGATCGCCTGATCGAGGGCGTGGCTTCTGACCCACGACCGGCAATTCGTGGCCGGCAAACGGAATATGCTTGCCGGTCGGCTAACCACCGGCCTCAAGAGAAGGTTCAAGTCATTGTGAGATCAATGCGCCTCCAATCAATGGAGGCCGGTAGTGAACGCGAGACGATGGACGCTGCGCCTGGTTTCGGCGACGTTGCTGTTTTCCACACCGTTGATCACCGGGGCGGCGTCGTTGACGGCCACCTGGCAGGGGCGCGTTTTGACGGAGCAGAACCGGGAGCGCGCCGCGCTCGGCCTCAATCCGTTGCGCTGGGACGTCAACTTAGCCGGCTCGGCGCAGGAATGGGCGGATACCCTCGCCCGCACGGGGCGCTTCGAGCATGCGCCGGAGAAGCCGGTGCCGGAGGGCGAAAACCTTTGGGCGGGAACCAGGGGCTATTACTCGCCCGAGGCGATGGTTGACGGATGGCTGGCCGAGAAACGCAACTTCAAACCCGGCATCTTTCCCGCAAACAGCAGGACCGGGCGGATGGAGGATGTCGGCCACTATACCCAGATTGTATGGCGCGCGTCGGGGCAAGTCGGCTGCGCGATGGCGCGTAGCGCGTCCGAAGACCTGCTCGTTTGTCGTTATAGCGAAGCCGGGAACTGGGTCGGCGAGCGCCCATTCTAGGGCTAAAAGCCGGTCGAACTCAGCCAGTGGGCATCTTGGCAGGCTCGAAGCCGGGCAGATACTTGATGTCTGCGGCACCGCGGAGCTGCTTGACTTCCTCCTGCACGGCCTTGCCGGTCGCTTCGCGTTGCATGACGGATGCGGCGACCTTGGCTTGCTGATTGGCCGGCACGGGCGCGTCGCGGCTGTTCAACACCGTCGTGAACACGATTACCCCGCCATTTCCGATTGCGAGCGGCTCGCCTGGCGGAAGCGACAGCAACTTATTCGCGAGGTCCTTGGGAAGGTTGAGCGTGTCGATGGTCGCGATGCGTTGACTATACTGGATGTTGTGCGCCTTGAGGTAGTCGAGCACGGCTTGCTGCCCGTGGAGCGGCGCGATTGCCTGCGGCGAGATGCCCGCAGCCGGAGCGCTCGCCTGGCTGGTCAGCAGAAGCTTGCGGCCGCCGAACATCTGCGGGTCGGATACAACAAACGCCTGGATCGCCGCCGAGTCGGGCGTTTTCGCATGGGTGGCCATCGATTGCGCGAACATGGCCGCCAAGAGCACGTCACGTTGCCGCTTGTCGGCAGCGAGAAAGTCTGGATTTTTGTCAAGTTTCTGCCGCTTGGCCTCGTCGATCAACACCTGGCGGTCGACGAGCGTCGTGACGAGGCCCGACTGGACCGCTTTCAGGTCAGCGTCAGAACGCCCACCCAGCGCCTTCAGCTCGGTGATCAGGTCGCGCCGCGTGATCTCGCTGCCGTCAACGGTGGCGACCACCTGGCCGGTCGGCGCTTTGTGGCACCCAGCCAGCGCGACAAGCGCGAGGCTCAAAGAGCCGATTGCCTTGACGAACCTCATGTCGTTACCCCTCCCTCAAAGCGGACTGGTCCATGCCCCTGCACGGACCATCCTTCGATCAGATGCTTGTGCCTAGCAGCTTTCGGCCGGGAACCCCGAGTGACGAGAGCAGCTGGCGGTTGAACGCCTCGACCTGCGTCAGCGCGGTCGCCCTGGCTTCGCCAAGCGTCGAGATCCGCACCAATACGCCATCGGGCAACACCCCGCGCAGATTGGCGCCCATCACCGCCAGTCGCTCTTGAGCCAAGGTGGCCGGGAAGCGGTCCCCGATCCGCGCCCAGTAGAAGACCTGCTCTACCCGGTCGCTGCGCTCGGCCGACAGGAAGGTGGCGAGGTCGGACTGGCCACGGCGGAGCGCCACGGAAACGCGGCTGATGCCGTGGATCGAATAGCCCGACGACGGGTAGCAGACCTCGGGCAGGTGGGCCTGCAGCGTATAATCTTGCGCGCTGCCATAGGCGATCAGCAGCATGATCGAGGCCAGACCTTCGCCTGCGTAAACGCGCGTGAGGACCTGGTCGTAAATCTGGTCGCTCAGCTCGTCCTGCGGCGGCACCACAAGCCCGCTGGCGGTCACGAACTGCCAGCGCCCAATTGTTTTCGGGATGGCGCGGTCGAGCATACCGGGAGCAAGCCGCTGCGCCGACCGACGTGGTTTCAGCGCTGATGCCGCGGCGGCGGCGGCGAGCATGGTGCCGCCCACCAGCAATTGCCGCCGGTCCGGTCGCGCAAAACCGACGGGCCAAACCGCGGCGGCGGCGGCGTCCGGAACCAGCCTGCCCACGTTACTCATGTCGGTCACGCCGCTGATCCCCTGCTCAGCCAACGGCGGATCGGTGCAAGAGCCGCGTCGCACGCGATCAGCAACAGCAGCGCGCAGGCGAACATGGTGAAGCCCGCCGCCTCGTGCAGGATGCCCTGCGCGACCTCGTTGCCCAGATACTTGGTCACCAGCAGCAGGATGATGACGCGCAGCAGATTGGCTCCAATCGCGATGGGGATCACCAGCAACGAGAGAAGCGCCGCGTAGCGCCAGTCCGCATGGTGGCGGAGATAGATATAAAACAGCCCGATCGCCATCAGGCTGACCAGCGAGTTCATCCCCGAACAGGCGGCGGCGACCAGCAGCTCATACTGGTCGATATACAGCGTCGTGCCGCTCGACGCGACTTGGAACCCCGCGACCGACAGCACGTCCACCGCGGCGGTCGATATCCACAGCTTGAGCGCGCGGGTCAGCGCGAGAATAATCTCATAAGGCGGCGGGACCAGAAAGAGCAGATAGAACAGCGGGAACCACAGCCGCCGCAGCACCACCGATCCGACGTACAAATTGAAGGCCGCGACCAGCGCGACATACACCGCCGCCCACCGCAGCCAGACGATACCGATGATCCCGCCGAGCAGATAGCCCAGCACCGCCGCGCCGATCAGCATGCCGGCCACGCGGGGGTCACCGGACCGACGCGCGGCAAGCGCGACCGGCATCTCGCGCAGGAGCAGCCAGACGCCGGTGGTGAGGATGATCGGACCGTGCGCACCCTGCTCGGTCGACCACACGATCCGCCCGAGCTGCACCAGCGCGGGGATAGCGAACACCGACGCCGCGACGAGCAAGAACCAATAACGGCGCGCAAACCCGGCCCAGTCGATCCTGAGCTGAGGGGCGGCGGTCGGCCGAACAACGGTTTGCTCGCCTGTAACGCTGGTTATGGTCGCCATCCCCCCCTCTATTGGGCGTCCCTACTTGACATCACGCGCAACTAAAAGCGGGTTTCTGCGCGGATGCCGTCCTGTGTCTCGTTTCGTGCCGTCAGCACGAGGTCACGCGCCCGTACCGCTCAACATGGTCCGCAATATCGGTCAAATTGTTAAGAGATATCATGTCTGGACATGGGTCGAGAGGCCGTTCAGTCAAACCGGACTGAATGAGAGCGTGCACGACTCCGGCTCGGGTTGGCCGCGGCGAGCCCGGCGGGCTGGCCGCGTGAGGGTAGAGAGGCTCCAGTCGGCGTTGTTGGGAGAGCGTCGCAAGGCTTGGCTGACTGTATTGTCGCTCGTCCTGTTGCCGTTGGTGGTCAAGGCTCCGCTGCTGTTGCAATTGCTCGATGCCGATCCCATGCGCAACCGGGCGCGCCTGTCGCCCGTCACGGCGCGAGGGCCGCTTTGGGGCGTCCCTACCACCGATCAGAATATCGGGGTCACCGGTCACGCGCTGGGTTCGCTTGCCGCTCGATTATGGGCAACCGGTACGCCGCCCTGGTGGAGCCCGTATGAGGGGGTCGGAACGCCGCTGGCGGGTGAGATGCAGTCGGCGGCGCTGTTTCCGCCGACGCTGCTGACGCTTCTGCCCGGGGGGCAGCTGCTCGAGCATCTCTTGTTTCAGATCGTGGCGGGGCTGGCCGCCTTTGCGCTGCTCCGCCGCCTTGGGGCGGGTCGCACGGGCGCGTGGCTTGGCGGGACTTCGTTCGCCTTCAATGGCGCTTTCGCGTGGCTCGCCAACGCGGCGATCAACCCGGTGTGCTTCTTGCCGGTGGTCCGGCTAGGGATCGAGATGCTGTCCACACCAGCTCCGAGGGCGGCGCGCGCGGGCGGAGCGTTGGTCGCGCTCGGGCTGGCGGCGTCATTATATGCGGGTTTTCCCAAAGTCGCCTATCTAAACGGGCTGCTGATCGGCGCGTGGACGATCGTCCGCGGTACGACGCGCTCCGTTTCGTCGGCCGAGTCGCGCTGTTCGGGATCTGCGGCCTGCTGCTCGCCGCGCCGATCCTGACGGCGTTCGGCGACTATCTAAGCATCGCGGATACCGGGATGCACGGCGGGGACGCGATCTCCAGCAGTCACCTCGAGCCCGACATGGCATTCTGCTCTTCCTGCCCTATCTCTCCGGCACGATCTTCAGCCAGCCCGCATTCTGGGCTGCCACCGGCGGCTATGCGGGATTGTCCCTTGCCGTGCTGACATTGGCGGGCGCGACAGCGCGTGGGCGGAGCCGGCTGCGATTGCTGCTGGCCGCGTGGGTGGTCCTGAGTTTGGGCGCGACCTATGGCGTGCCGCCGTTTCTGGGGTTATTCCACCTGCTGCTGATGACGCGGTTGGTTGCGTTGTACAGCTATCTCGACGGTTCGTGGTTGTTCGCGATGAGCGTGTTGGCCGAGCTTGCGGTCGATGACATCCGCCTCGGGGCGAGAGGGGGCGCGCCGGCTCGGCATCAGGCTGTGCGTAACCGGCCTCGTTTAGCTGATCCTCGGCCTGCTCGGGTGGAGCGGCGGGGTGTGGTTTAACGACAGGATCGGGGCAGCATCATGCGTGGCGCAAACCGCCGGTTTTGCCCTGCTGGTCCTTACCTGGCGGTGGGCCGGACCGGAAAGGCACCGTCGCGCGACGATGATTGCGGCGGCGGCAGCCGTGGAGATCGTCGCCTTGTTCGCGACCCCGCTCACCTCTTATCCGCGCTCGATCCCGGTCGAGATGGGCGGCGTGCGCTTTCTCCAGCACCATCTGGGGTTGCAACGTTTCGTGACGCTCGGGCCGATCGCGCCGAATTACGGTTCTTATTTCGGGATCGCGCAGGTCAATCACAACGACTTACCGGTGCCGCATGACTGGGTGGCCTACGCGAGGCGGCGGCTGGATTGGGCAATCGACCCCATTGTGCTGGCCCCGCCCTCGGCAGCCTCGCTGTTGGCGAATCTTCCGCGTTATGCGGCGATCGGAACCCGCTACGCGGTCGCGCCCGCGGCGATGCCATTGCCCGGCCTGATCGAACGCTATGCCGACTCGGTGATGCGCTTCTACGAACTTCCGGACGCCAGGCCATATCTCGTCGCGCCTTCCTGCCGGGTGAGCGCCTGCGGGTGGACCGAGGTGGAGCTCGCCTGCACACGCGCCAGCAGGCTGGAGCGACTGGAGCTGTCGATGCCGGGCTGGTCGGTGACGGTGACGGTGAACGGGCGCGGCTCGGGTCGTGCCCCGGGACGTGGTGTAGCTGAGGGGTGGCCATCGGAGATCTTCGGA
>CAXSEO010000197.1:0-5535 GCA_964235525.1 uncultured Sphingomonas sp.
CCGCCGTCCAGATTTCATGCCCGTCGTCGGACGAGGACACATCCTCCGCCCCCGCGTCGAGCGCCGCCTCGAACACCTTGTCCGCGCTCCCCGCCGCCGCCGGATAGGTGATCAGGCCCACGCGGTCGAACCCGTGGCTGACCGAGCCGCTTGCGCCGAGATTGCCGCCGTTCTTGCTCACGGCCGTCCGCACATTGGTCGCGGTACGGTTGCGATTGTCGGTCAGCGCCTCAATGATGAGCGACACGCCGCCGGGGCCGAAGCCCTCGTAGCGGATCTCCTCGTAATTCTCCGCGTCGGCGCGCGACGCCTTGTCGATCGAGCGCTGGATATTGTCCTTGGGCATCGACGCGGCTTTGGCGGCGTTGATCGCGGCGCGCAGGCGCGCGTTGGCGTCCGGGTCGGGCAGCCCCGCCTTCGCCGCCACGGTGATCTCGCGCGACAGCTTGGAGAACGACGCGGAGCGTTTCTTGTCCTGCGCGCCCTTGCGATACATGATATTCTTGTATTTGGAATGGCCGGCCATGGGCTCTCCATAGGAGCGGGTGCGAACCCGCTCAACACCGCGGCTCAGTGCAGCCCGAGCGCCTTGCGGTACGTCTCGATCAGCGCGTCCGCCTCGTCGCGGTGGTGCTTCTCCATCTTCCGGAGGCGGACGATGTGCTTCATCGTCTTGGTGTCGAAGCCGGTCGATTTCGCCTCGGAATAGACGTCCTTGATGTCGTCCGCGAACCCCTTCTTCTCCTCCTCCAATCGCTCGACGCGCTCGATGAACTGGCGGAGCTGCTCGGCGGAGACGTTGTCGGTCATGGTGGGCTCGTGATGGTGAATCGGGAGCGGGGCGTCTAGGCGACCCCGCGCGCGCCCTCAACCCTGTCGCGCCGCCTCGTTGCGTCCGAGGCTCTCGGCCATGCGCGCAAGCTGCTCGGGCGTCGCGGCGGGCTGGCGCGCCTTCCACTCGGGCGCGCTCATGCCGTGGACCGCCTCGCGCGCTTCCCGCTGGTCGAGCCGGCCCTCGCTCGCCTCCGCCACCCAGTCGCCCAGGCAGTTGCGGCAAAAGCCCGCCAGCCCCATCAGCTCGATATTGGCCGCGTCGTCGCGCTGCTGCAGGTGGCGCGCCAGCCGGCGGAACGCGGCGGCGGCGGTGCGGTCGTCGATCTGGTCGAGGCTGGTCATGCGGGGTCCTGTCGGGTTGCGCCCGAGGCGTTACCGCGTAGACCGGCGCGCGCACAAGCCGAGGACCGCCCATGATCAAGGCCATCGCCCCACGCTCGCGCAAGGTGCGCGTGCTCGCCACGCTCGGCCCCGCGTCGAGCACTCCCGAGATGATCGCGACCCTGTTCCAGGCGGGCGCGGATGCGTTCCGCGTCAACATGAGCCACGGCGACCAGGCGGGCAAGGTCGCGGTGATCGCGGCGATCCGCGCGCTGGAGAAGCGCTTCGGGCGGCCGAGCACGATCCTCGCCGACCTGCAGGGGCCCAAGCTGCGCGTCGGGCGGTTCGCGGGCGGGCGGACGGAGCTGGTGACGGGTGCGCGCTTCACGCTCGACCATGACCCCGCGCCCGGCGACGCGACCCGCGTGCAGCTCCCCCACCGCGAGATCTTCGCCGCGATCGAGCCGGGCGCTCGGTTGCTGCTCGACGACGGCAAGCTGGTGCTCCGCGTCAGCGACCACGACGCCGACCATATCGAGACGCTGGTCGAGGTCGGCGGCGCGCTGTCGGACAACAAGGGGTTAAACGTCCCCGACGTCGTGGTGCCAATGGCGGCGCTGACCGAGAAGGACCGCTCCGACCTCGCCTTTGCGGTGGACCAGGGTGTCGACTGGATCGCGCTGTCCTTTGTGCAGCGGCCCGAGGACCTGGCGGAAGCGCGCAAGCTGATCGCGGGGCGCGCGGCGCTGCTCGCCAAGATCGAGAAGCCATCGGCGATCGAGCGGCTGGAGGAGATCATCGACGCCTGCGACGGGGTGATGGTCGCGCGCGGCGACCTCGGCGTCGAGCTGCCTCCGCAGAATCTGCCGCCATTGCAGAAGCGCATCGTCGAGGTGTCGCGGCGGATGGGTCGCCCGGTGGTGGTGGCGACGCAGATGCTGGAATCGATGATCAAGTCGCCGTCGCCGACCCGCGCGGAGGTGTCGGACGTCGCCACCGCGATCTATGACGGCGCGGACGCGATCATGCTGTCGGCGGAGTCGGCGGCGGGCGACTGGCCGGTGCAGGCGGTGGCGATGATGAATGCGATCGGCGAGGCGGTCGAGCGCGATCCCATGCACGGCGACCGCATCCACTTCACGATCACCAAGCCCGACCCGACCACCGCGGACGCGCTGGCGGAGGCGGCGAAGAACATCGCGGGCACGGTCGGCGCGGCGGCGATCGTGTGCTTCACTTCGTCTGGTTCGACCGCAAGGCGGGTCGCGCGCGAGCGGCCGAGCGTGCCGATCCTGGTGCTGACCCCCCGGCTGGAGACCGCGCGGCGGCTGGGGCTGCTGTGGGGCACGCTGTCCGTCCACACCCGCGACGTGGGCAGCTTCGAGGAGATGGTCGCCAAGTCCAAGCGCATGGCGCTCAGGCACGGGCTGGCGAAGGCGGGCGACCGGATCATCATCATGGCGGGGGTGCCGTTCAGGACGCCGGGGAGCACCAACGTATTGCACGTGACGCGCGTGGTGGGGGATGAGTTGAAGGGCTATGGGGGGTAGGCCAAGCTCCGGCGAGCCTTGAGGAGTGCCCTCTTGTCAGAACGACCATTCAGTTATGACTTCAGGCAAGTGCTCGGCGCAGCGGTCGATGGCGCGGTCGATCGGGCGCAGGCTCGCTTACGAGGTGCTGCTCAGGCTACCGGCTTGGCGCTTCATGGTCGAAGGCTGACGCCGGGCGAATTGACGATGATCGCGGCGATGTTCGGTACGATCCGCGGCTTCGCGGAGGCGCGCGTCTTTCCATATAACTATTAGTGGCCATACCCGAACGACCGCGCGATGACGCCCTCGGGCAGCATCTACTTTCCGAGCCAAGCCTACCACGACGACTACAGCTCGGCAGTCGTACCCGTTCGGCTCCGGGCGGTGTTCATGCACGAATGTACGCACCTTTATCAATGGTATGTGCTCGGGCAATGGGTGTTTGTGCGTGGACTGGCTGATCGAAAGTACGATTCACGCTTGTGCCTGGCAAGGCACTCAAAGAGTATAGGCTTGAGCAAATGGGTCAGATCGGAGAAGATTTCTATGTTTTGCAGCATGGCCTCCGGCCCGATGTGGCGCGCTTCGGCCTGGCCGAGTATCGCGATGCCGTTCCGGTGAGAGCAAAATGACGTGGCGATCGCCCCTCGTTGCCGTGATCTCGTTGTTGGGCATCGGCGGTCTTGCCTTTCAGGTGCTCGCTTGCAGTGCCATGTGCGACCATGATGACCACATGATGGTCGGACTGGCAGTAGGAGAAGCGATCGACGAGCCGAATGGCGGTAATTACGCCCGAGCAGTAAAGATCATGCAGGAGTCGGATCGACCTGCTGATGAAAAGAGTCGTATGATCGGAATGCTGATCATAAACTCATATGACAACTCGAGCTCGCGTCGGCCCCGCGAGACACTGCAGCATGGCCTCGCCTTGATCGAGCGGGTCGCGGTGCAGCCGAGCGACGCTGCCGCTCAACAGCTACGCATCATTTTCGAGCGGGGAGTCGGACGCCCCCCGCTCGGCATACCGATCGATAAAGTGGTTGCAGACTGTTGGCGCAAACTAGAACTGACGGACACTGGCGACCGGGCAAGATGCGTCGCGCTTCGCCGCGAGCGGCTGCCACAACTTTCGGAGCAAGTTGCTGTAGAACCGCGGTCCTAGGCCAAACGGTCCCGGATCATAGCGGCTTCGCTGTTAAGCCCCCGCCGCCTTGAGCGACTGCTCCACCTGCGGCCAGGCGAGCTGGTTCTGGAGCATCTTCCCGTTGAGGAAGAACGCGGGCGTCCCCGTCACGCCCTTGTTGGTCTGCGCGTCGTTCATCATCGCCACCAGCGCCTCGATCTCCTTGGTGTCGGCGAGGCAGGCGCGCGCGCGGGCCTCGGGGATGCCGCTCTGTTTCACATAGTCGACATAGCCCATGTAATCGCCCCACGCGGCGGCGACCTGTGCGGGCTGCGCGCCCGCCAGCTTGGCCTGCAGCGCCGCCGTCGCGCGCTGGTCTTCCAGCCTGGTCTCGAACTGCGCCTGGTCGCGGTACATCGCCTCCAGCAGCGGGAAGAACGGCGCCGCCCCGCCGCAGCGGCCGAGCAGGCTGGCGGGGAGGTCGGGCGGGCCGTGGACGAGGAACTCGCGGAACTCGTAGGAGACCTTTCCCGACTTGACGTAGTTGGTCTCGAGCGGGCGCATCCCCTCGCGCCCGAACAGGCCGCAGGTGGGGCAGGTGCGCGAGCCGTACTCGACCAGCTTCAATGCGGCGTTCGGGTTGCCCATGCGATAGCCGCCCTCGGGCGTCTTGCTGACCACCTGCGTCCAGTCCTGGCCGAGGGGGGGCGCAAGCGGTGTCACCTTGGCCATGAGGACGGTGTCGTTGGTCACGTCCGGCTGATGCTGGCAGGCGGTCAGCGCGGCGAGGGCGAGGAGGGGGATAAGACGCATGGTGACTCCGGAGATGATCTAGCGGGCGCCGGCGGCGCGCAGTTGCGGTTCGAGCGTGGCCCAGCTGCCCGAGCCCAGGAACTTGCCGTTGAGCGCGAACGAGGGCGTGGCGTTGATGATCTTGAGCGCGTCGTCGGTCAGCGCGACGACGCGGTTCATATCCGTGTCGGTGGCGAAGCAGGCGCCGGCCGCGCGCGGGGTTAGTCCACCCTCGGCGCGCGCGATCTCCGCGAGCCCGGACCCGTCGGCGAGCGCGTGGAGGCGGGGCAGCACGGCTTGCGCGTTGAGCTGGGTGATGTTGGCCTGGCTATACTCGGCACCCTTGGTGTACCACACCGGCTGCTGAGCATAGATCGCGTCGTGCACCGCCGCGAACCGCGTTCCCGAACAGCGCGCGAGCATCGCGGCGGCGAGGTCGAGCGGCTCGCCCACAGCGGGGTGGACCTCCAGGCTGACCTCGCCCGAGCGCACCCACTGCGCGCGCAGCACCGGCGCGGACTCGGCGGTGAACGCGGCGCAATGCGGGCAGGTGTAGCTGACATATTCGACCAGCTTGAGCTTCGCCGCCGGGTTGCCGATCACGATTGCGCCCGCCGGGGTACGGGTGATCGTCCGGTTCCAGTCGCGCGCCGGTGCCGCAGCGAGGCCAAGCAGCGCGAGCAGAACGAGCAAGCGGCGCATCAGCGTATCTTGCCCAGCACGGGGAGGGCCACCGTCGCCTGCGCGGCGATGCTGCCCGCCAGCGCCTCCAGCACCGCCTTCAGCTCCGGGTCGGCGACGGTCTTGAGGCTGTCGCCGAGGTCGACGGGGACAGCGCGGAACGACGGCGGCGCGACGCGTGGGGCGGGGGCGGCGATCTCGCCCTGGCGGATCACCAGCTTCGCGACGGCGGGATAGCCGAAGAAGCGGTTG
>CAXSEO010000198.1:0-5521 GCA_964235525.1 uncultured Sphingomonas sp.
GAAGCCGACGTCGCGCTCGATTTATCGGCGGCGATGCGGGAAAACCCGCACCTGCGCGTTTATTCGCTGAACGGCTTGTACGACATGGCAACCCCGTTCTTCGGGACGGAATACGATCTGGGGCATATGCAACTCGACCGCAGTCTGCGGTCCAACCTGCGCTTCGCTTATTACCCGTCGGGACACATGGTGTATCTCAACACCGACGCGCTGCATTCCATGAAGCAGGATCTCGCCCGCTTCTACGACGAAGCCGCGACGCCAGCCATGCAACCGGATCGGACTGGGCCGAAACAGAAAAACTAACCGCTAATTAGCGCCACAAGCGCTCATTGGACGCGTTTTGTTCTCCTTAACTTCGGATGCCTTTGGTTCAGAGAGCGCTCGAGTTGTCGTCAAGCGGGACCGGTGTTCAAGCGATCAACTCGAGGATCTCGACCATGGAGGTCCCGAACTGTGCCTTGTCACCCGCGCTCGATCCCATCAATGCGCGCGCGAGCGGTGCGGAGAAAGCGATCCGGCCCGACGCCGGGTCGGCCTCGTCGTCGCCGACGATCTCGAGCGATCGCTCCGCCCCATTCATGCATACCCGGACGCGCGAGCCGAACGCGACCTCGTCAGCGCCGGGCGGCGGGGCTTCGACCGCGGTGACGAGCCGGGTGCGCCAATAGCGAAGCTCGCGGGCGAGCACCGAACGCTCCGGCTCGCTGGTATCGGTGATCTCCGCCTCGAGCTCCGCGACACGCTCCCGAACAAGACGGAGCCCGCGCGGGGTGACGAGGTTGCGCCCCCGGGGGATCGGTCGCTCGAACCTCGGCTCCAGATGCTCTTCGTCGCTTTCCCGCCGAAACGCCACGCTCACGACCAGTCTCCTCCTGAGTCCGATTGGCAGTCCGATTGGCGACCGGACGCTCGTCAGTCCAGCGCAGGCAGCCACGCCAGTTTAGCCGTTCCCCTCGTGAAACCAGCCTGCTCGCTGTCCTCAACCGGGTACCTGCTTGATGTAACGGCCTACATTGTCGGCAAGCACGTCGAGCGGCACATTGCCGCCGTCCACAACCGCCTGATCGAAGTCGCGCAGATCGAAGCGGGCACCCAGCGCCGATCTGGCGCGGTTACGCTGCGCGACGATCTCGGTCTGGCCCAGCTTGTAGCCGCAGGCCTGTCCCGGCCAGGCGCAATAGCGGTCGATCTCGCTTTCGGCATTGGTGCGCGGCAGCCCCGTCGCGGCGACGAACTCGTTCAGCGCCCGCTCGCGCGACCAGTTCATGCTGTGGATACCGGTATCGACGATTAGCCGCACCGCGCGCCAGGAAAGCCCCATGAGGTAGCCAAGCCGCCCGGCGGGGTCGTCGTCATACATGCCGAGCTCGTCGGCCAGCTGCTCGGCGTACAGCGCCCAGCCTTCCGAATAGGCATTGAAGGCGAGGATCGAGCGGATCAGCGGCAGTTGCTGCGCGTATTCGCCCTGCCAGACATGCCCCGGGATGCCCTCGTGGAACACCAGGTCGGGAATGGTGACCTTGTTGTGGATCGAGGGATCGCCGAGGTTGACCCAGATCTTGCCCGGGATCGTGCCGTCGAGCGAGCCCGGGCCGCCATAGGCCGCCGGCGCGCCGCTTTCCTGCGCGAGCGGCATTCGGCGGATCTCGAGATTGCCCCTGACCATCCGGCGGAACGCGCGCGGCAGGCGGGGCCGGATCGCGTCGATCCTGCCCTGCATATAGGCGACGATCTGCCGTCGGCCCTCGTCATCGTCGGCGAAGCCGATGCCGGGGCGGCGCTGGAACGCGATGGCGCGGTCGGCGACGCTGCCTTGCGTCAGGCCCTGGCTCCGCAGGATCGCGTCCATCTCCGCCTGCAACTCGATCAGCTGCGCGCTGCCGAGCGCGTGGATGTCGGCCGCGCTGCGCCGCGTCGTCGTGCTCGCGCGCAAGCCCCAGGCGTACCATTCGGGTCCGTGCGGACGCACGCCAAGGCCGGGCGCGTCGCTCGCCACCGCGCGCTCGGCGTGCAGCTCGGCAAGCTGCCGCTCCAGCGCCGGCACCACGCCCGCGCGTACGACGCCCACCGCACGCTCCACCCACGCGCCGGGGATCGCCACCACCTTGCGCGCGAGTGGGTGGATCAGCGGGCCGTCCGGCCTGGGCGCAGCGGCGATGGTGCGCGCCATACCGGCGATCGTCTTGTCGAGCAGGAAGGACGGCGGCACCAGTCCCTCGCCGCGCGCCTGCCGGATACGCACCGTCTCGCCGTCGAGCTGCGCCGGCATGGCGGCGAGGCGCGCGAGATAGGCCTCGGCATCATCGGCGTCGCGCACCGGCTGATCGCCGTCGAGCAGCTGCGGCACGTCGAGCCATGAGCCGACATTCTGGGTGACGCCGTAGGGCGTGTTGCGCCAGCTGCCGATCGTGGCGACGCCGTACGGCAGCGCCATGCCGTCGAGCGCGGTGCGGAACGCGCTCTGCGCGACGGCGACGCTGGTGACGGTGACCGGAGCGAGGCCGGCAAGTGGGAGCCGCGCCAATTCCGCCAGCGCGTCCGTGAGGAAATGCTGTTGCGCCGCAATACCGGCGGGCGACCGATCCTGAAGCCGACGGCGCAAATCGGCATGGGCGCCGGTATCGACCCCGAGCGTCGTTGCCTGTGCCGGATCGAACTCGAGCAGCCGCCAAGCGAAGCGGTCGAGCAGCGCCGATGCGTTGGTCCCGGGCGGCGCGGCGCGGACGGGAACAGCGGCTAGCCCGGCCAGCGCGGCGACACCGGCCAGCGTTTGGCGGCGGGAGATGGTGGCTGGCATACCCACTGGATGCCGTGCCTCCCGGAGAAGGTCAAACGGCTCGGCGGAAAATGGCGAACCTGGCGAAGATGCCGGGCGCGTCCGGTTAGCATGGAAAGGCTTGACGAGTTCTGCTTGGCAAAATACTTTGCGTCGTAAAGCAGGAGCTTTCGTGCCCGACCTCGACCGCGCCCTATCCGAGCTGGCCTTCATCCAGGACCGCTTCGCCGCCAGCACCCGCTTCCGCGGTCTCGCGCCGCTGGCGGTCGCGTCGACGGGCGTGCTCGCGCTGGCGCTCGCCGCGGGGCAGCCCGTCGCGCCCGACCGCTTCGGCGCGACCGGCGTCCCCTACGTCATCGCCTGGGTCGCCGCGGCCGCCATCGCGGCCGGGCTGGTCGCGGTGGAGACGCTGGAGCGCGCGCGACGGCTGCATGGCGGGCTCGCCGACCTGCTGATCGCGGGCACGCTGCGGCTGCTGCTTCCCTTCGGCGCCGCAGGCGCGGTCGTCACCTTGGTGATCGCCCGAACCGCGCCCGATGCGATCTGGATCCTGCCCGGGCTCTGGCAGCTGCTGATCGCGCTGATCGGCTTCGTCTCGGTGAGCACGCTGCCACCCGGGGTCGTGTGGCCGGCGGGATGGTACTTCGCCTGTGGCTCGGTGACGCTGCTCCTCGCGGGCCGGTCCGGCGCGCCGACACCCTGGATGATGGGCGTGCCGTTCGGGGTCGGCCAGGTGCTCGTCGCCGTCATCCTGCACCGGGCGGGGCAGCGCAGTGGCTGAGGCGCCCTACGCCTATGGAGGGCTTGACCGCCTGTTCCACGAGCGCGCGCGGCTGGGGATCGTGACGTCGCTCGCCGGTCACGCCGATGGGCTCGGCTTTACGGAACTCAAGTCGCTGTGCGGGCTGACCGACGGCAACCTCAGCCGGCATCTCGCCGTGCTGGAGGAGGCGGGGCTGGTCGCGCTCGACAAGGGCTATGAGGGCAAGCGTCCCGTCACCCGCTGCCGCCTGACCGACGATGGCCGCGTCCGTTTCGCTACTTATCTGGAGGTGCTCCATGAGGTGCTGCGGAAGGCTTCGAGCGCCGGGGCGGGTGCGTCAGGTCGGCACCGAGAGCCGAAGCCAATATGACCATCTATTTGCCTGAAGACTTTGCAGGGCAAAGCGGCGGCGGCGCGGCGATCCGTGGCGTGCCGATCGCTGGCGGGTCGGTGGCGCTGTTGGCGGCGTGCGACCGTGCTGGCCTTGGTATCGTCCTAGTCGCCGGCCTCAGGCCCAACCGCCATTACCTGCTGGCCGGCGCCATCCACCGCTTTGCCCGGGCCGACGCCGCCGGCGAGGCGCTGGTTGCGGTGCGGCCGGACGCGCCCGCGCTGATCACGCTCGTGCCGGTGATCTGAGGTGCCGGAGGCGAACGACATCCCCGCGCGCCCACGCTTCACGATCCACGCGCGCGCGCGCAGCTTCGGCTACGCCGCTCGCGGCCTCCGCCAGCTCGTCGCGCGCGAGCACAACGCCTGGATCCACCTCGCCGCCACCATCGCCGCGGCGGCGACCGGGCTGGCGCTGCGGCTCGGCCCATCCGACTGGCGCTGGCTCGTCGTCGCCGTCGCGCTGGTCTGGATGGCGGAGGCGGTCAACACCGCGGTGGAGGCTTTGTGCGACCATTTGCACCCCGGCTTCGACCCGTCGATCGGCCGCGTCAAGGACATGGCCGCCAGTGCCGTCCTGATCGCCGCGACTGCTGCCGCGCTGATCGGGGCGCTCACCTTCCTGCCCCGCTTGCTGGAGCACATGCCGTGAAGGTCAAGCTGATCCTGCCCGCGCTGACCGAGGCGAAAAGCCCGTTCTGGCGACCGATAAAATACTCACTGTTCCCGCCGCTTGGCCTCGCGACGCTGGCCGCATTCCTGTCGCCCGACGACGAGGTCGAGTTGGTCGACGACCATGTCGAGCGGCTCCGCACCGACGACGCGCCCGACCTGGTGGTGATCCAGGTCTACATCACCAACGCCTACCGCGCCTATGCAATCGCGGACCAGTATCGCGCGAAAGGCTGCTACGTCGCGCTGGGCGGACTGCACGTCACTTCGCTTCCTGACGAGGCGGCGCCGCATGCGGACAGCGTCTTCATCGGCCCCGGCGAGCAGACCTTCCCGCAGTTCCTCGCCGACCTCCGCGACGGCTGCCCGCGACCGCGCTACCTGTCGACGGCAGGCTGGACGATCCACGGCCTGCCGCCCATCCGCCGCGACCTCATCAAGCGGAACCGCTACCTCGTCCCCAACTCGATCGTGGTCACGCGCGGCTGCCCGCAACATTGCGACTTCTGCTACAAAGACGCCTTCTTCGCCGGCGGCCGCTCCTTCTACGCGCAGCGCGTCGACGAGGCGCTGGCCGAGATCGAGCGGCTGCCAGGACGCCACCTCTATTTCCTCGACGATCACCTGCTCGGGGACCGTCGCTTTGCGGAAGGCCTGTTCGCGGGGATGCGCGGCATGGGTCGGCTGTTCCAGGGCGCCGCCACCGTTGACAGCGTGCTGCGCGGCGACCTGATCGAGCGCGCGGCGGAAGCCGGCCTGCGCAGCCTGTTTGTCGGGTTCGAGACCTTCAGCCCGGAGAACCTACGCGCGAGCAACAAGAAGCAGAACCTCGCGCACGACTATGCCGCGGTGGCACGCCGATTGTCCGGCCTCGGCATCATGATCAACGGATCGTTCGTGTTCGGCATGGACGACGA
>CAXSEO010000199.1:0-5445 GCA_964235525.1 uncultured Sphingomonas sp.
GCCGACCGGCATCAAGATCTTCTCGTGGATCGCGACGATGTGGGGCGGCTCGATCAGCTTCAAGACGCCGATGGTCTGGGCAATCGGGTTTATCTTCATGTTCACCGTCGGCGGCGTGACCGGCGTAGTGCTCGCCAACGGCGGTATCGACGATTACATGCAGGACACGTACTACGTCGTCGCGCACTTCCACTACGTGTTGTCACTAGGGGCGGTGTTCTCGTTGTTCGCGGGCTTCTACTACTGGTTCCCGAAGATGTCGGGGAAGATGTACAATGAGTTCCTGGGCCAGCTGCACTTTTGGGTGTTCTTCATCGGCGTGAACGTGATGTTCTTCCCGATGCACTTCCTAGGGCTGCAGGGGATGCCGCGGCGCATTCCCGATTACACCGGCCAATTCGAGTATTGGAACAACATCGCCTCGATCGGTTACCAGATCATGGCGGCGGGAATGGCGGTGTTCTTCGTCAACCTGATCTGGTCGCTGCTGGCGGGCAAGAAGGCGCCCGACAATCCCTGGGGCGCGGGCGCGACCACGCTGGAGTGGACGCTGACCTCTCCCCCGCCGTACCACCAGTTCGAGACGTTGCCGGTGATCGACTGAGCGCGAGGTGCGCAGCCGAGCTGCGCGCCGGTGCGGTCGAGCCAAGCCTCGACCGCACGCGCCAGTCCGGACGGCGGGTCGCCTCGGCGAACCGTCCGACGTCACGGGGTTCGCCCCGTGACGGCCCGCCTGCCTCGCAGCCACGCTAGCCCCCCTTCCCCGCAAACGCGGGCGCGTCGCGCAGCTGCTGGTACGCCGCGATCACCCGTTGCAATTCTCCCTCATGGCTGCGGTCGCCGCCATTGTGGTCGGGGTGGAGCCTTCGCACCAGCTCACTATACCGCCGCCGCAACCCGCTCCGGTCCGCATCCGGCTTCAGCCCCAGCACCCGCAACGACTCGCGATCCTGCCCCGACAACGGCCTGCCATCAGACCGCTCGGGCGCAGCGGTGCGCCGATAGCGGGCGGCGATCGCATCGAGCGGGTCGGCGAAGTCCGCCCAGCGCGGCGCACGGTCGCCACCCCCGCCCGCAAACGCGCGCGTCTCGCGCTCCCACCCGGCATAGGGCCGCTGCGCCTGGTGGATTTCGTCCACGCTCATCCCGTTGAAGAAATTGTAGCCCGCGTTGAACGCGCGGACATGGTCGAGGCAGAACCAGCGAAAGCGCGGCGGCCCGTCCGCGCTCGGCCCCGCGCCCTCCAGCGGCGGCGCGCGGAACTCGCCCGCTGCCACGCAACCGCCATGATCGCACCCGCGCCCGGTCCCCTCCACGCGACCGTGAAACCGCGTCGACCGCGCCTTGTCCGCTCCTTCCGCCACGCGCCCTTCCACCCTCACGCAAAACCGACGATATAGGCGCGATGACCAGCCCCGCCACCGGCCCGATCGAGCGCGAGATCATCGCGCGGCTCGACCACGCACTCGCCCCGTCGCGGCTGGCGGTGGTGAACGAGTCCGCGCTCCACGCCGGGCATTCCGGCGACGACGGATCGGGCGAGTCGCATTTTCGCGTCGAGGTGGAGAGCAGCGCTTTCACAGGCCTGTCGCGGGTCGCGCGGCAGCGGCTGGTCAACACGGCGCTTGAGGGCATGATCGCGCCCGGCGGCATCCACGCGCTCGCGATCCGCGCGGTCGCGCCGGGAGAAGCGTGATGCTCTACGACCTGTGGTATTGGCCCAATATCCAGGGACGAGGCGAGTTCATCCGGCTCGCGCTGGAAGCCGCCGGGCTTGAATATCGCGACCGCGCGCGAGCGGAAGGCATCGACGCGATGCTCGGCGAGATGCGCGCGCGGGGTGGACGCGCGCCGTTCGCGCCGCCGTTCCTGGCGATAGACGGGCTGGTCATCGCGCAGGTCGCGGACATCCTGCTCTATCTCGGCGATCGGCATGGGCTCGCGCCGTCGGCGATCAACGACCGCTACTGGGTCCATCAGCTCCAGCTGACGATCACCGACCTGGTCGCGGAGGTGCACAGTGTCCACCACCCGGTCGCGAACGGGGCGTATTACAAGGACCAGAAGCCCGAGGCGGCGCGCGCGGCGGCGCAGTTCCATGCGGAACGATTGCCCAAGTTCCTCGGTTATTTCGAGGCCGCGCTGGGCGCGAACCCTGGCGAGTGGCTGATCGACGGTCGCTGGAGCTATGTCGACACGTCGCTGTTCCAGATCGTCGAGGGACTGCGCTATATGTTTCCGCGCCGGATGGCGGTGGTGGAGTCCGCGTATCCGAACCTGTTACGGGTTCACGCGCTGGTTGGTGAGCTGCCCGGCATCCGCGCGTACCTCAAGAGCGACCGGCGCATCGCGTTCAACGAGAACGGCATCTTCCGCCACTATCCCGAGCTCGACGGCGAATGACGCGGGTGCCCCGTCCGGCGGCGCGCATCCTGCTGGTCGACGCGCGCGGGCGGGTGCTGTTGTTCCGCTTCGAGGTACCTGGCCGCGAGCCGTTCTGGGTCACGCCCGGCGGCGCGCTCGACCCGGGCGAGAGCTACGCCGCCGCCGCGCGCCGCGAGCTGGCCGAAGAGACCGGCATCGACGCCGATCCCGGCCCCGAGGTGGCGCGGCGCCTAGTCAAGTTCGTCTCGGTCGAAGGCGTCCCCGTCTCCGCCGACGAACGCTACTTCCGCGTCGACGTCGATGCGGCCGAGGTCGACGCGGCCGGGCACACCGAACTCGAACGACGCGTCATGACGAGCTGGCGCTGGTTCACCCTCGACGAGATCGCATCCCACCCGGAGGCGATCTACCCGACCGATCTGCTCGACATTTTCACTGCGACGGAGCCCGTCAATGCTTGAATCCTTCGTCGAGCAGGTCATCACCCCCGTCACCCACGACCTCGGCGGGTTCAAGGTTCACCGCACCCTGCCCGCGCGCGAGCGGACGATGGTGGGGCCATTTCTGTTCTTCGACCAGATGGGGCCGGCGACGTTGCCTTCGGGGCAGGGCATCGACGTGCGCCCGCATCCGCACATCAACCTGTCCACCGTCACCTATCTGTTCGCGGGCGCGATCGACCATCGCGACTCGCTCGGCACCGCCAAACGGATCGAGCCGGGGGCGGTTAACCTGATGACAGCGGGGCGCGGGATCGTCCATTCGGAGCGCTCGCCGGGCGACGAGCGCGCGCACGGGCCGGTGCTATCGGGCATCCAGACCTGGCTCGCGCTCCCCGACGCGGACGAGGAGACCGCGCCCGCGTTCGAGCATGTCGGCGCGGAGGCGCTGCCGCTGGTCGAAGCGGCGGGCGCGCGGGCGCGCGTGATTATGGGCACGCTGTGGGGCAAGTCTGCGCCGACCACCGCGCGGGCGGGGGCGATCTATGCCGACATCGTGCTCGACGCAGGAGGGAGCGTGCCGATCGACGCCGCCGCCGACGAGCGCGCGGTGTATCTCGTCGAGGGTGACGCGACACTGGAGGGCGTGCCGCTCGCGCCGATGCAGCTGTACGTGTTGCGTCCCGGGGTCTTCGCCACGTTGCGGTCGGCGAGCGGCGCGCGCGCGATGCTGTGCGGCGGCGATGCGTTCGCGACGCCACGCCATGTCTGGTGGAACTTCGTCTCGTCGCGCCCCGAACGGATCGAGCAGGCCAAGCGCGACTGGCGCAGCGGCGTGTTCCCGGTCGTGCCGGGAGATGGGGAGGAGTTCATCCCGATCCCGGACCGGCCGATGACGGTGAGCTATCCTTGAAGGAGGGCGGAGCTTGGCTTCGATCCGCTCAGGCTGAGCTTGTCGAAGCCCAGTTCTTCCTCCTAGACCTCGGGTTCGAGAAAGCAGCGCTTCGACAAGCTCAGCGCGAACGGAGGTGAGGATGGCCGACGAAATCCCGTTACAGCGTGTTTCGCTCCTCACTGGAGTCGAGCTCGACGTCGCGGTCGCGGGTGACCCGGCGCATCCGCCGGTCATTCTGCTGCACGGCTTCCCGGAGTCGCACCGTACGTGGCGGCACCAGATCCCCGCGCTCGCGGCGGACCACTTCGTCATCGCGCCCGACCAGCGTGGCTATGCGCGCTCGTCCAAGCCGCAGGGCGTCGAGAATTATAGCGCGGACAAGATCGTCGCCGACCTGTTCGCGCTGGCGGATCATTTCGGCCTCGGGCGGTTCACGCTGGTCGGCCACGACTGGGGCGGCGCGATCGCGTGGATGGCGGCGCTGGGCAGACCCGACCGGGTCGGGCGGCTGGTCATCGTCAACGCGCCGCATCCGTACCTCTTCCAGCGCGCGCTGTTCGATGATCCCGAGCAGCGCTGCGCGAGCCAGTATATCACCCGCTTCCGCGACACGGGCATCGACAGCGGACTGGTCGGCGCGGGGCTCGAGCGGTTCTTCTCGTCCACCTTCGTTCAGCACCTAACGAGCGCGGTCGCGGGCCATGACAAGGCAGCGTATCTCGACGAATGGGCGCAGCCCGGCGCGATGACCGCGATGCTCAACTGGTACCGCGCGAGCAGCATCGTCGTTCCCGCCCCCGGCGAGCACCCGCCCCGCCCGGCGTTCCTCGACGCGCCCTTCCCGCCGGTCAGGATGCCGACGCTGGTGATCTGGGGCATGGACGACCGCGCGCTGCCGCCGGGGCCGAACCTGACCGGGCTAGAGGCACTGGTACCAGACCTCGCGCTGGTGAAGCTCGACGGCGTCGGCCATTTCGCGCCGTGGGAAGCGCCGGAGCGGGTGACGGACGCGATGCGGGGGTGGCTCAATTGTTGAGCATCGCCGCCAGCTTGACCACGGTGTTCCAGTTGCGCGCGGTCGCGATCCTGGGAAAGCGGGCGCGCGCCATCGCGGGGCCGAGCGCGGACCGCTCCGCGCCGTCGGGATAGTCGATGAACAGCTCGCGCCCGACCGCCGCCAGCCGCTCGGGCCCCCCATGCACCAGCGGGAGCAGCCCGGCGGGGAACGGCTCGCGGTGGAACACGACGTGCAACTGCGACGGTCGCGCCTCGGCGGCGTCGGGGAACGGGCACGCGGCCAGCACCGCGGCCATCTCCTCGCTCGAGCGGAGCAGCCACTCTGTCTCCAAGCCCAGCGCCTCCCGCGCCGCCGCGCCGAGCCGCACCTCCCACTCGGCCGCGCTTCCCTCGCCCTCGAACACCGAATTGCCCGAGGCGAGCAGCGTCCGCACCTCCCGGCAGCCCTGCGCGGCCAGGAGTGCGCTCAGCTCCGCCATCGGCAGCTTGCGCGCGCCGCCGACATTGACGCCCCGTAGCAGCGCCGCCCACCTCATGCCTCGACCCGCCTCGGGCGGGCGAGCAGCGCGCCGATGACCCCGCGCGCCTCCGCCCCGCCGAGCAGCGCGCAGACCGCGTCGGTGACCGGCATCTCCACCCCCGCCTCTCGCGCGGCCTCCGCCAAAACCGGCGCGGTCGACGCGCCCTCTGCCACGGTGCGCCGGTTCG
>CAXSEO010000200.1:0-5441 GCA_964235525.1 uncultured Sphingomonas sp.
TTCGAGGCGCTCGCGCACGCCCGCGACCTGGGCGTTGAGGTGGTGGTGGTCGACCACCACAAATGCGCCGCTGCGCTCCCCCACGCGTATGCAGTGGTGAACCCCAATCGCCTCGACGAGACCGACGGCGCGGCGCATGGCCATCTCGCGGCGGTCGGGATGGTGTGGCTGCTCTGCGCGGCCCTGGTGCGCGAGCTGCGCGGGCGCGGCTTCTTCGCCGAGCGAGCGGAGCCGAGGCTGCTCGACTATCTCGACCTCGTCGCGCTCGGCACGGTGGCGGATGTCGCGCAGCTGCGCGGGCTCAACCGCGCGTTCGTGGCGCAGGGGCTGAAGGTGATGGCGCAGGGGCGCAACCCCGGCTTGGCGGCGCTGGCGGAGGCGGCGCGGCTGGGGCGCGCGCCGACCTGCACCGATCTCGGCTTTGCGCTGGGGCCGCGGATCAACGCGGGCGGGCGGGTCGGGCGATCGGACCTCGGCGTCCGCCTGCTCACCACAAGCAACCCGGCGGAGGCGCGCGCGCTCGCGGAGGAACTGGGGCGGCTCAACGAGGAGCGCCGCCTGGTCGAGACGGGAGTGCAGGACCATGCCGAGACGCTGGTCGTCGGCGGCGCGGTCGCGATCGTGGCGGGGCGCGGCTGGCATCCCGGGGTGATCGGCATCGTCGCCGGGCGGCTCAAGGAAAAGCTCTCGCGCCCCGCGATCGTGATCGCGCTCGACGCGGCGGGGGTCGGCAAGGGCTCGGGGCGGTCCGTTGCAGGCGTCGATCTCGGCGCGGCGATCCTCGCCGCCAAGGAACACGGACTGATCGAAGCAGGCGGCGGGCACGCGATGGCCGCCGGGCTGACCGTGCGCGAGGAGCGGGTGGCCGAGCTGGCCGCGTTCCTCGAGGAGCGCCTCGCGGCCGGGGTGGCCCGCGCGGGCGAGGCGCGCGCGCTGTTGCTCGACACCAGCGTCGCACCCGCCGGGGTCACCCCCGAGCTGGTCGACGCGCTGGAGGCGGGTGGGCCCTATGGCATGGGCTGGCCCGCGCCGCGCGTCGCCACCGGCCCGGTGCGCGTGGTCAAGGCGGACCTGGTCGGCAACGGGCATGTCCGCGCGATCGTCGCGGGCGACGACGGGCGTTCGCTCAAGGCGGTCGCGTTCCGGCAGGCGGACACCGCGCTCGGGGCGGCGCTGCTGGGCACGAGCCATCGGCGGCTGTGGCTCGCGGGGCGCGCAAAAAAGGACGACTGGGGCGCGAAGCCCTCCGCCGAGCTGCATGTCGAGGACGCCGCCTGGGCGGAATAGGCCGCAGCGATGAACCGCGCGGCAACGCTGGTTGCGCTCGCCTTAACCACCTAGGGCAACATCCCGGTCAGCGCGCGCCGCTACACCGGCGGGAATGAAGGCGTTCGTCTCCGCTTTGGCCTTGGCCGCCGCCGTTGCCGCCGTCCCGGCCGCCCGCGCGTCGCTGCTCGACTATGTCGGCCAGTGCGTACCGTTCGCGCGCGAGGCGTCGGGCATCCAGATCTTCGGCGACGCCTGGACCTGGTGGGACCAGGCGGAGGGCCGCTACCGGCGCGGGGACGAGCCGCGCGTCGGCGCGGTGATCGTGTTCGCGCGCACCGGCCGGCTGCCGCTCGGCCATGTCGCCGTGGTCAGCCGCGTGGTCGAAAGCCGGGTGGTGATGCTGACCCACGCCAACTGGTCGCGGCTGAACGGGGAGCGCGGCCACGCCGAACAGGACGTGACGCTGTTCGACGTCAGCCCCGACAACGACTGGAGCCAGGTCAAGGTGTGGTTCCGCGACTCGGACGGGCTCGGCGGCACGGTGTATCCGGTGTACGGCTTCGTCTACGGCCAGCCCGCCCGGCGCGGCGAGCACGACGTTGCCGCCGCCCACCCCTCGCGCGAGCTGACCGGTCGCCACCCCGACGACGTCGCGGCGCTGATCGACGCGTATGCGCATTGAGCGCCGGTTATCGTCTAATCTGAGCCATTTTGTAGACCGTCACCCCGGACTTGTTCCGGGGTCCAACCGTCCCCGCGTGCTTACGATCGGCCGGACCAAGTCACGTCAGCGGCCCTACTCGCTGGGCCATTCGACCGCTCTCGAACGAGAACCACGCGGAGCTGGTTGGCCCCCGGAACAAGTCCGGGGTGACGGGATGGAGGCACGAACATTGCCCCTCGGCCGCCTCTGGCGTCCGCAGTCAAGCGCGCGCATACCCGCACGATGTTTCTCCACTTCCTCGACGAGCTGCGCGGCGCGGGCATCCCCGCCAGCCTCAAGGAGCATCTCCTCCTGCTGGAAGCGCTCGACCGGGAGGTGATCGAGCGGACGCCCGAGGAGTTCTACTATCTGTCGCGCGCGGTGTACGTGAAGGACGAGGGGCTGCTCGACCGCTTCGACCAGGTGTTCGCCAAGGTGTTCCGGGGTGTCGCGACGAGCTTTGGCACCGAGCGGGCCGAGGTGCCCGACGAGTGGCTACGCGCGGTGGCGCAAAAATACCTAACGCCCGAGGAGATGGCGCGAATAGAGTCGCTCGGCTCGTGGGACGAGATCATGGACACGCTCAGGCAACGGCTCGAGGAGCAGCACGAGCGGCATCAGGGTGGCAGCAAATGGGTCGGCACCGGCGGCACCAGCCCGTTCGGCAACAGCGGCTATAATCCCGAGGGCGTCCGCATCGGCGGCGAGTCCACCCACAAGCGCGCGGTCAAGGTGTGGGACCAGCGCGCGTTCAGGAACCTCGACTCGACCCGCGAGCTCGGCACCCGCAACATCAAGGTCGCACTCCGCCGCCTGCGGCGGTTCGCGCGCGAGGGCGCGGCGGACGAGCTCGACCTCGACGCGACGATCGAGGGCACCGCGCGGCAAGGCTGGCTTGACGTGCACATGCGGCCCGAGCGGCACAACGCGGTCAAGATGCTGCTGATGCTCGACGTCGGCGGCTCGATGGATCCGTTCGTCAAACTCTGCGAGGAGCTGTTCTCCGCCGCCACGAGCGAGTTCAAGAACCTCGAGTTCTTCTACTTCCATAATTGCCCTTACGAAGGGTTATGGAAGGACAATCGCCGCCGCTTCACCGAGCGCACGCCGACCTGGGACGTGCTCCACAAGTTCGGCCACGACTACAAGCTGGTGTTCGTCGGCGACGCGGCGATGAGCCCGTATGAGATCACCACCCCCGGCGGCTCGGTCGAGCACATGAACGAGGAGTCGGGCGCGGCGTGGCTGCACCGACTGAGCACGACGTACCCCGCGACGGTGTGGCTCAACCCGACACCGCCGGAGCAATGGGGCTATTCGCAGTCGACCGGCATCATCCGCCAGCTGATCGGCGACCGCATGTACCCGCTGACGCTAGCGGGGCTCGACGAAGCGGTGCGCGAGCTGACGCGGAAGCGGTGAGCATCAGCTCCTTGGCTCGGTGAGCACGCCGGCCGTCAGCGGCCTCGCCACCCCCGTCGTGCCCGGGAAACTGATCGGCAGCCCCTTGAGCGAGCGCACCGCCATATAGGCGAAGCCCTCCGCCTCCATCGCGTCGCCGTTCCAGCCGAGCGCGTCGGTCGGCTCGGGGGTGAGCCCGGTCGCCGCCGCGATCATCCGCAGCATGGTCGGGTTGCGCCGCCCGCCGCCCGCAACGAGCAGCCGGCGCGGGCGCTCGGGCAGATGGCGCATCGCCTGCGCGACGGTCGCGGCAGTGAAGGCGGTCAGCGTCGCCGCGCCGTCCTTTGGCGACAGCCCGCGCGCGGGCTGGATGGTGAAATCGCCCCGGTCGAGCGACTTGGGCGGGGACAGGTCGAAGAACGGGTGGTCGAGCATCGCGTCAAGCACCGCCGCGTCGACCCGCCCCGCCGCCGCCAGCGCCCCGTCCCGGTCGAAGCGCGCGCCGGTCGTCGTCTCCATCCAGCTGTCGACCAACCCATTGGCGGGGCCGGTGTCGAACGCGATTAGCTCGCCACGCGCACCGATGAAGGTGATGTTCGCGACCCCGCCCAGGTTAAGCACCGCGACCGGCTTGTCCAGCCCCGCGGCAAGCGCGGCGTGGTAGACGGGGAGCAACGGCGCGCCCTGCCCGCCCGCCATTACGTCCGCCGCGCGGAAGTCGCTCACCACGCGGATGCCGGTCAGCGCCGCCAGCCGCGCCGCGTCTCCGATCTGCCATGTCCAGCCGCGATCGGGCCGGTGCGCCACGGTCTGGCCGTGGAAGCCGATCACGTCGACCGCGTCCGGTTCGACCCCCGCTTGCGCGAGAAGCGCCCGCACCGCCGCCGCGTGCGCTTCGGTCAGCACGCGCTCGGCGGCGGCGATCGCGGGCAGCATCTCCGGCGCGGCCAGCGTCAGCGCGACGCGGGTCGCTTCGGCCAGCACGGCGCGCTGTCCGTCGTCATAGTCAGTGCCGACGAACGCGACCGGCCGCACCAGCGCCTCACCGTCCGTCTCGATCAGCGCCGCGTCGACTCCGTCGAGCGAGGTGCCGGACATGAGGCCGATGGCAAGGAATGGAGCGGTCACCCGTCGTCCTCTACTTCCCACCCGCGCCTTCGTCACCCCGGCATTGTGCCGGGGTCCAACCCTCCCCGCGTGCTTGCGTTCGAGATTGTGGCGTCTCACGTCCGCAGCCGTTTGCGCGCTCGCGGAGACGAGCCTGCCTGCGAAGGCGGTGCGACCCGGCGACGAGAACCACGCGGAGTGGGTTGGACCCCGGCACGAGGCCGGGGTGACGGATGAGTGCTGATTGGCTTCGGGTGGCAATCCCGCCCCACCCCGCCTATCTGCACGCTCTCGCATGGCCACCGTCCTTCCCTCTCCTCCCCGCGTGGGCATGGTGTCGCTCGGCTGCCCCAAAAACCTCGTCGACTCCGAACGCATCCTGTCCCGCCTCCGTGCCGACGGATACGCCATGTCGCCCGATTACGCGGGCGCAGACGTAGTGCTGGTCAACACCTGCGGCTTTCTCGACAGCGCCAAGGAGGAGAGCCTGGACGCGATCGGCGAGGCGATCGCGGAGAACGGCCGCGTGATCGTCACCGGCTGCATGGGCAAGGAGGCGGACGCGATCCGCGCGCGCTTCCCGCAGGTGCTCGCCGTCACGGGCGCGCACCAGTATGAGCAGGTGGTCGCGTCGGTCCACGAGGCCGCGCCCGCGCCGCGCTCGCCCTATCTAGACCTCGTCCCCGGCGGCGCGGTCGAGGACACCGACCTCAAGCTGACCCCGCGCCACTACAGCTATCTGAAGATCTCCGAAGGCTGCAACCACCGCTGCGCCTTTTGCATCATCCCGAGCCTGCGCGGCGATCTCGCCAGCCGCCGCCCCGACGCGATCCTCCGCGAGGCGGAAAAGCTGGTCGCGGCGGGAACGCGCGAACTGCTCGTCATTAGTCAGGACACCAGCGCCTACGGCCTTGACCTGCGCCACGCCGACTATCCGCTCAAGGGCGGCGGCAGCGTCCGC
>CAXSEO010000201.1:0-5438 GCA_964235525.1 uncultured Sphingomonas sp.
TGCGCGGCGGTCCTCGTCCGCAGACCCAGCCGTGATCGGAGCATCGACAATGGACAGAAGATCGCAACTGTTGCTGCGGATAACGCTTGTGGCTGGACTGGGCGTAGCGGTGTCGGCGTGTAGCTCAAATCCGTCAAGTTCGACCGCAACCGTCACGGCGCCGCCTGTAGTTACAGCGACAGCCCAGGAAGACAAGTTCGGCTCTGTTTTCGGGACCGACTATCGTGCTGTGGCGAACTCAGAGCCAGCCAGCGCCAACGATGGCGACATCGTCGCCGTTTCGTTGACCACGGAGCCGATCCCCGTCAACTAGCCACCAGTCGGTGGGGTCAGCGGGTCCGCTTGGCCGAATATCCGAAGGTCAGGCTGGAGAACACCGTTTGGAAGTCCGCGTCTTGCGATATGATCGGGCGCGTCCAGATGACATTTACCAACCACGATCCGACTTGCGGAACTTGAAAGCTGGCGCGCCCGGCAGGGTCGGAACGAACCGCACGTACCGGGCGCGCGTCGAACTCGAGGTTGGTCAGCTTGACGAGCGCTCCGGGCAGCGGACGTCCACCGTACAGGATCTGAACGGGCAAGACATGATCGGCACCCAACGAGTACGGGTTGCGGAGCGGCACGATCTCGAGTGTCAGGCCGATAGGCTTGGTTGCGAGAGCGTCGTCGCTGGACGTTGCGGGGCCAACCTGAACCAGCGCCTTGGCGCGTCGGCTATAAAGTTCACGGCCGTTGCTGTTGACCGCACCGTTGCGGGAACGCGCCTCGATCGCGGGCGTAAGGCCCTCGACGTTAATGTAGTCGTTGAAACGGATCGACGGCAGGTTGCTGACAGCGTTGGTCGATACGAGGCTGACGATATGCAACCCCGGTCGCTGGAAGACCCGCGTCAGGTGGGGCACGGTACCGCCCGGCTTGAACAATGCGCGAAGGTCAATGCTACCGCCATGCGCCAAATCCTGTAGGGCAAGCAGGTGACCGCCATCCGCACCCCATTGCTGGCGAAACGGCCCGTGGCCGACCTCGACGACGAACGGCATGGCGACCCCTGGCGCTGCTTGCCAGCTAAGCGGCTGGAGCCAGAAGTCGTGCGCGGAGGCGCTGCTAGTAGCCATCAAACAAACAACAAGGCGAGTGACGCGCCGCATCTGGAAAAATCTCCGTTTCAGTCAATTCGGCCAGTAGGACGCCTCACAGCGGGTGTCGCGCTCTTATTGGTTGCCCAGCCAGCATGGGCGCATGCGGGAACCGGGCTTCCCGGCGGGTTCGTCGCTGGCGTTGAGCACCCCTTGACCGGCCCGGATCACATGCTGGCGATGGCCTCGGTCGGTCTTTGGGGCCATTTCCTTGGCCGACCCCTCATCTACATGCTGCCGATGGTGTTCCCGATCATGATGGCGATCGGCGCAGGGGTCGGCATCGCCGGCGTCAAGCTTCCGCCGGTCGAGCTCGGCATCGCGGTCTCGGTGTGCGTGCTGGGCGCCCTGATCCTTGGCGCGGTGCGCGCGTCGGTGCCGGTGGCGTGCGCGGTGGTCGGCCTGTTCGCGCTTTTTCACGGCTATGCGCACGGTGTCGAACTTCCCTCCGCTGCCGATCCGATCGGCTACAGCCTCGGTTTCGTCCTCGCGACGGGGTCCCTCCATGTCGCGGGGATCGCGATCGGCTCGCTCGCGCTGTTGCCGCGCGGCGAGACGGTATTGCGCGGGCTCGGCGGCGGCGTGCTCGCGGCCGGGCTCTGGTTCCTGTGGGCCGCCTTGTGAGAGGCGGCTTTCTTCCGCCCGCCATCTTGTGCGCCGCGCTCGGGATCGCGCTGGCGTTCGTTCCCGTCCGCCGCGCGGGCCTCGCTGCGTTGCTGCTCGTCGTCGTTACGCTCCTGACGTGGTCGCTGAGTCCGTCAGCACGGTGGATCGAGACGATCTTCGTCGGCTGCTGGCTCAGCGTCATCGCCAACGTGTTGCTCGTGCATCGACCCGAGCGGCTGCCGCTTACCCTGTTCCTCGTCGCCGCGGTCAACGCCGGTGCATGGGCGGGCGCGGTGATCGCGGTATCGGGCGAGCGCCGCGATCTGGCGATCGCGCTGCCGATGGTATTGTTGTTCGCGCCGGGACGCGCCGTCGTCGTACGCGGTTGGTCGATCGCGTTGAAAGTGCTGGCGAGTTGGCTGGCGGCCGTCGCGATCCTGGCGACGATGGTGTCGCTTACGCCGACGCCGGGCTATAAGCCGGATCACATGGAATGAGGATGGCGGCGATCTTCGGTGGATCGGCAGGCTGCGGGATAGGTCGCCTGACAGTCGCGACCGTGGCGCTCCTGGTCGCCGCGCCCGCGTGGTCGCAGGTGATCGAGATCGACGATGACGGCGGCACGCGCGTGTTCGACGGACCGACCCGGTTCACTGCCGGCCAGACCGATCCGGTGGCGGCCAACATCGCGGCCACGCATGTCGACAGCGTCGACCGATTCGAGCGCGTCGCGCGGGCCGAGGGCGTCGATGCAAGGTTGCTGCGTGCGATGGCCTGGACCGAGTCTCGCGGCCGGATGAGCGCCGTCAGCCCGAAAGGCGCGCTCGGCATCATGCAGTTGATGCCGGCGACCGCTGCCGAACTCGGGGTCGATCCGCTTGACCGGGACGCGAACATCACCGGTGGCGCGCGCTACCTCGCTCGGATGATGTCGCGTTTTCAGAACGTGCCATTGGCACTCGCGGCGTATAATGCCGGGCCGGGGGCCGTGCGCCACTGGGGCGGCATCCCTCCTTATGCGGAAACCCGCTCCTACGTCGCGTCCATCCTGTCGCGGTGGCAGCGCAGCTCTGTTATACCGCAGCTCGACGCGATCGCGCCCGCTCGCGTAGCTTCCATGCTGATTGAGGTGCCGTGATTGTGAAGCGAATGATCTTCCTGCTTGTAGGCCTGTTCGGCACCCAGCCGGCGTTCGCGCAATATGCTGCGCCGGACCCCGCGGGCTCCGGGCCGATCGTCGGCGCGGTTGACTGGCTGCAGGGCACCCTGCTCGGCAATCTCGCGACGGCCGTGGCGGTGATCGCGGTCGCCGCGGTCGGCTTCATGATGCTGACCGGGCGAATGAACTGGAAATACGGCGCGACCGTCGTGCTTGGCCTGTTCATCCTGTTCGGGGCGGCGTCGATCGTCGGCGGCATTCGTTCGGTCGCCGGCTGATGGCCGATCCACTGTTCCGCGCGCTTGCCCGGCCGCAGATGGTGGCGGGCGTGACCTATCCGTTCTTCGTTCTGAACGGCATCCTCGCGGCCGAATTGTTCATCGTCTTCAAGACGCCGCTGGCGTTGGTGCCGTCGGTGATCATTCACGTTCTAGGCTATGCCGCGCACCTGCGCGATCCGCACATCATGGCGCTGTGGATGACGCGACTGCGCCGTACCCCGCGCGTCGCCAATTATCGACTGCGGGGCGCAAATGTTTACTGCCCGTAACCGCGCCGCTCGCAAGGAAGTCGCGGCTGGGGTTCACCTGCCGTACCTTGTCCAGCTTGACGATTACACGCTGCTGACCCGCAAGGGTGAGCTGATCCAGGTGATCAAGCTCGATGGCCTCCCATTTGAGACGATCGGTCGCGCGGACCTCGATTCGCGGCTGGCGATGCGCGATGCCATGTTCCAGTCGATCGCGTCGTCGCGGTTCGCCATGATTCATCATGTCGTCCGTCGCGCCGTCGAGCCGCGGTTCGGGGGGCACTTCGATGACGCTTTCAGCGCCGAGCTCGACAGCACATGGCGCGAGCGTCTCGCGACGCGTCGATTGTTCGTGAACGATCTGTACCTGTCGCTGATCGTGCGGCCGCTGCGCGGTCGTGCCGGCTGGGCGGAACGGTTGCTCGGCGTGGCAGGTGCCGGGCGTCCGCAGCAGGGTGAGCGCGGGGTGGACTTGCGCCTTCTTTCGCAAGCACGCGAGCAATTGGTGGCCGCGTTGGAGCCTTACGGGCCACGACTGCTCAGCGCTTATGACGCCCCGCGCGGCCTCGCTTCGCAGCCGCTCGAATTTCTCGCCGAGCTGTTCAACGGCATCGCGCGGCCGATGCTGCTCCCGACCGGTGATCTTGGCCACGCCGTGCCGCGCCGGACAATCAGCTTCGGCGCGGATACGATCGAACTCGGCGCGGTCGACGGCGAGCCGGCCCAATTCGCGGCGATCCTGTCGGCCAAGGATTATCCGAGCGTCACCTCGGCGGGGATGCTGGACGACATCTACCGCTTGCCGTTCGCGATGCAGGTGACGCAGAGCTTCGCTTTTATTGATCGCGGGCCGGCGCAGGAGCGGATGGATCTCGCGCTCCGGCGCATGCGATCGGCGGACGATGCGGCGGTATCGCTGCGGGCCGAGCTTTCCGCCGCCAAGGACGATGTCGCGGCGGGGCGCGCGGCGTTCGGCGAGCATCACCTGTCGATCCTCGTCCGGTCCGACAGCACCGAAGACCTCGACGTGGCGACCGGCGAGGTGCAGGCGGCGCTGGCCGAGACCGGATTTGCGGTGGTGCGCGAGGAGCTCGGGCTGGAGGCCGCGTTCTGGGCGCAGTTCCCTGGAAATTTCGATTACATCGCGCGCCGCGCCCAGGTATCGACCGCCAATTTCGCCGGCTTCGTCAGCGCGCATAACTTTCCGATCGGCAGCCCAGACCGCAATCATTGGGGCGACGCGGTGACGTTGTTCGAGACCACGGCGGCCGGACCATATTTCTTCAACTTCCACCGCGGCGATCTCGGCAACTTCACGATCATCGGCCCGTCGGGGTCGGGCAAGACGGTGGTGTTGTCGTTCCTCCTCGCACAGGCCCGGCGGTTCGACCCGCGGATCATCTTTTTCGACAAGGATCGCGGCGCTGAAATCTTCCTGCGCGCGATCGGCGGGACATACGAGGCGTTGCGCCCCGGCGAGCCGACGCGGATGAACCCGTTCTCGCTGCCCGACACGCCGGTCAACCGTCGGTTCCTCTCCGAATGGCTTGGCCGACTCGCGACGGGTGACGGACAGCCGCTCAGCGTCGAGGAGACCGGTTGGGTTGCCGACGCGGTCGCAGCGGCGATGACCGGCCCACGCGAGCTGCGCCGCTTGCGCTATGTCGTGGAGCTGTTCCGTGGACGTGGTCGCGCGTCGGCGAGCGATCTCGCCGCCCGGCTCGCGCCGTGGCACTCACAGGGCGAGTTCGCCTGGCTGTTCGACAACGAAGCAGACGAGTTGGACCTCGCGACCGCGACGCTCGGTTTCGACATGACCGCGATCCTGGACCAACCGGTGTTGCGCGCGCCAACGATGTTGTACCTGTTCCACCGCGTCGAGGAGCGGCTCGACGGCAAGCCGACGATCATCGTCGTCGACGAAGGATGGAAGGCGCTCGACGACGACGTTTTCGTCGCCCGCATCCGCGACTGGGAAAGGACCATCCGCAAGCGCGGCGGGATC
>CAXSEO010000202.1:0-5432 GCA_964235525.1 uncultured Sphingomonas sp.
CATGCGCGGCACCGGCGACCACTGCAGGACAACATAAGAGGAGCAGTCTAGCGGGGCGAAACACGAGTCAGAACTCCATTTAATCCTTGGTAATAGGCCATACCGTAAGTCGGAGCAATCTGTTCCGCAAGGATGCGACTTGCCTGCTGAAAGGTGCGGCCCTGCTTGATCATCTGCTTGATCGCGGCATTCTGATCGTTATCGATCTTGTCGTAGTCGATCGTGGCAGGCGCTTGGGCGGTATTGATGAGCGCGAATAAACGGGGTCCCGATCGAAGGATTGAGATTGTTAGGTGATCCAGGATCATAACGGCAAAGTCTGCCCCGCTAAATGACACACCGTTATAGGAGTGCTCCGTCCGATCGTATGGATGAGTGTGAAATGTACCTATTATCCTGAATTTTTTAGGATCGGTGACAGTCAGGTTTGGCGTAAATGATCCCTTAGTACTCTTGAGTCCGCCAATGTTCTGGATGCTAAGCTCACCCTGAGCGTCGGTAACGATAGTACCTCCGCGTTCGTTGGAACGCCCGCCTGGATAACTCTGCCTGCGTAACGCTTGCGTGGTTTGTTCGAGCGTATTGGAGATGCGTAAGGTCAGCGGCGCATTGGCCGGGAACGCAAGATTCGCAATTTCAGAGTATCGGGTTTCTCTGCCGCCGGCCATCCATCACACTCCCGTTCCGCATTGCCCAACTTCGCAGTAACGATTGACATGGAGGCCCTCTCGCTCGTTATCACATCCGCGCCGTCCCCGTGTACGCGAACAGCAGGTCCGCGTCGGCGCTGGCGTGGAGCTCCTCCTCCCCCGTCACCGTCACGCATTCGCCCGCGTGCCAGGCGACGCCCGCGACGACGCCCTCGCCCTTGATCGGCACCAGCCAGCCGGTCTTGCCCTCGGGCAAGGTCACCCGCCGGTCGCCGCCGGGCCAGCGCTCCAGCACGAAGCGCGGCCCCTCGACCAGGATGGTGCGGTCCTCGCTCACCCGACCGGGCGAGGTAATCGGGACGTACGGCTCAAGGTCTGCAACCTCGACCCCGTCCTTGAGGTGCAGCTCGCGATCGCTGCCGTAATCGAACAGGCGGTAGGTGGTGTCGGAGTTCTGCTGCACCTCGATGCAGGTGATGCCGCCGCCGATCGCGTGGATCGTGCCTGCCGGGCAATACAGGAAATCACCCGCCTTGACCGGGCGCCAGTCGAGCTTGTCGACCAGTGTGTTACCTTCCGCCGCCGCGCGCAGCTCGTCCTTGGTCATCGGCGCCTTGGGCCCGACCGCGATCGTCGCGCCGGGCTCGGCCTCCAGGATCGTCCAGCATTCGTCCTTGCCGCGCGGCAGCCCGCGCTTGTGCGCTTCCTCGTCCGATGGGTGGTCCTGCACCGACAATCGCTCGCCGGGGAACAGGTACTTGATCAGCATCTCCGCCTTGTCCGGCTCGGCGGGCTGAAACCAGACCTCGCCGATCTTGTGACTCTCCGGCGGATCCGGGAAGCCGGAGAACAAATGATCGCGGCCCCAGGGCTTTTCGACGCGCTTGGTGGCGAGCAGGGTGGCGGGCATGGTGGTCTCTCCGGATGATCGGCGTCCCGCGCTCAACGCGCCCGCCGCTTGGCCGATCCAATCGCTGTTGTCCGGGACCGGCACGGTGCGCTATGTGGCCGGCATGCGTATGCCCCTGTTCCGTCCCGCCGCCCTGGTCGCGCTCGCCGCGCTCGCCCTGCCGATCGCGGGATGCGCGCGCGGGGGCAAGAAGAACGCGGACATCCCCTATGTCGCGCGCGACGTCGGCACGCTCTATTCGGCGGCGCGACTGCGGCTCGACCAGCACCGCTACAAGGAGGCAGCGCAGCTGTTCGACGAGGTCGAGCGCCAGCACCCCTATTCGATCTGGGCGCGGCGGGCGCAGCTGATGAGCGCGTTCTCCTACTATCTCGGCGCGGACTATACCCAGTCGATCCAGTCGGCGCAGCGTTTTCTCGCGGTGCACCCCGGCAACCGCGACGCGCCCTACGCCTATTACCTGATCGCGCTCGGCTATTACGAGCAGATCAACGACGTCACCCGCGACCAGAAGATCACGCAACAGGCACTGGATGCGCTGGGCGAGCTGACGCGGCGCTACCCGAATACGAACTACGCCGCCGATGCGCGGCTCAAGGTCGACCTCGTCAACGACCATCTCGCGGGCAAGGAGATGGAGATCGGCCGCTTCTATGAGACGCGCGGGCAGTGGCTGGCGGCCACCGGCCGGTTCCGCCGCGTGGTCGACGACTACCAGACGACCACCCACACGCCCGAGGCGCTGATGCGGCTGACCGAGACCTATCTCGCGCTCGGCGTGCCGATGGAGGCGGAGAAGAGCGCGGCGGTGCTGGGCGCGAACTATCCCGGCACGCAATGGTATCAGCGCGCGTACAAGCTGATGGGCGAGCACCCGGCCAAGCAGGTCGCGCCGCTAGCGCCCGGTCAGCCGATCGTTCCCAACGCGGCCGCGGTCGCCCCGAAGGGTCCGCCGGGCGAGCCGACCACCAGCGCGCCCGCCAATCGCGCGTCGGCCCCGGGCGCGCCGACGCCCGCCACCACCGAGGGCGGCGCGGGCGCAAGCGGCACGGGCACAGGTACCAGCGGCCCTGCGACCAACGGCGCGCAGCCGAGCGGGTAAGGCGAGGCGCGCGGTCGTCTCGAAGCGACTCAGCCATACTTGCGTCACCCCGGCCTTGAGCTGGGGTCCCGCTTTCTCTCAAGCGGCGGGACAAAGCGGGACCCCGGGTCAAGCCCGGGGTGACGAGAGCTAGTCGGCATAGCGACTCGCCCCCCGCCCCTTCTTTGTTCTGCCCCGCGTGCGCGCTACATAGCCCCGATGCTCACCCGGCTCTCCATCCGCGACGTGGTGCTGATCGAGGCGCTCGACCTCGATTTCGGAGCCGGCCTGGGCGTGCTGACCGGCGAGACGGGCGCGGGCAAATCGATCCTGCTGGACGCGCTCGGGCTGGCGCTCGGCGCGCGCGGGGATAGCGCGCTGGTGCGCCACGGCGCGGCGCAAGCGGTGGTGACCGCCAGCTTCGACGCGCTCGCCTCCACCGCCGAGCTGCTCGCGGACAACGGCCTCGACGCGGAGCCGGGCGAGCCGCTGATCGTGCGCCGCATCGTCAAGGCGGACGGCGGCAGCCGCGCATTCATCAACGACCAGCCCGCCTCCGCTACGCTGCTGCGCGAGCTCGGCGCGCGGCTGGTCGAGGTGCATGGGCAGCATGACGATCGCGGGCTGCTCAACCCGCGCGGGCATAGGGCGATGCTCGACGCCTTCGGGCGGGTGGACACCGTGCCGGTCGCCGCCGCTTGGCGGAGCTTGCGCGAGGCGCAGGGCGCGCTGGCGGCGGCGCGGGTCGAGATCGACGCGGCGGCGCGCGATCGCGACTGGCTGGAACATGCCGTCGCCGAGCTGACCAAACTCGCGCCCGAGCCGGGCGAGGAGGAGCTGCTCGCCGACCGCCGCCGCCAGACGCAGCGCGCGGAGAAGGTCGCCGACGACCTGAAATCGGTCGAGTCGCTGCTCGAAGGCTCGAACGGCGGTCTCTCGCAACTGCGCCAGGCCGCGCGCGCGCTGGAGCGGATCGCGGGCGACCACGCCGCGCTCGCCGATGCGCTGGCCGCGGTGGACCGCGCGGTGATCGAAGGCGCGGTGGCGGAGGACCGGCTGCGCGAGGCGTCGCGCGACCTCATCGTCGACACGCGCCGGCAGGAGGATGACGAGGCCCGGCTGTTCGATCTGCGCGGGATGGCGCGCAAGCACCGCGTGCGGCCGGATGATCTGGCCGCGCTGACCGACGACCTGCGCGGCAAGCTGGAGCGGCTGGAGGCGGGCGAGGAGGGGCTGAGACTGCTTGAGGCGCGGGTGGCGACCGCGCGCGCGGCGTTCGAGGCGGCGGCGACGGCGGTGAGCGCGGCTCGCGCGGTGGCGGCAGTCCGACTCGACGCGGCGGTGGCGGGCGAGCTCGCGCCGCTCAAGCTCGACGCCGCCCGCTTTCGCACGGTGGTCGCCGCCCATGCCGAGGATGCGTGGTCGGCGGCGGGCAAGGACCGGGTCGAGTTCGAGATCGCCACCAACCCCGGCGCGCCGTTCGCGCCCTTGACCAAGATTGCAAGCGGTGGCGAGTTGTCGCGCTTCATCCTTGCGCTCAAGGTGGCGCTGGCGGACGAGGGCGCGGCGGCGACGATCGTGTTCGACGAGATCGATCGCGGGGTCGGCGGCGCGGTGGCGAGCGCGATTGGCGAACGGCTCGCCCGCCTTGCCGAACGGACGCAGCTGCTGGTGGTGACGCACAGCCCGCAGGTGGCGGCGCGCGGCGTCGGCCACCTGCTGATCGCCAAGAGCCATGACGGCACCGTGACTCGCACCGGCGTGCGGCGGCTTGGCGAGGACGAGCGGCGCGAGGAGATCGCGCGGATGCTGTCGGGCGCGACGATCACGCCCGAGGCGCGCGCGCAGGCGGAGCGGCTGCTGGAGACGGCCTAGCGCCCAACGCCCATCGTCCGCTCAATCCAGCGCGCGGCCTCGTCCGGGCTGCGCTGGTTCGCGTCGCGGTCGACCATGTAGTTGGCGCGGCGCATCACCGCGACCGGCACGCGCCCGACCAACCCGCCGAGCGCGCCCGTGAACCGCGCGTCCCCCGCCCGCCCCGGCGAGACCAGCAGCACCGCGTCATAGCCGGGGATCGCGTGTCTCGGGTCGCCCAGCACGACCAGCCGGTCAGCCGCGATCCGCCCGTCGGACGAAAAGGCGGTGATCACGTCGGCGCGCCCGCTCGCCAGCGCACGGTACATGAAGGTCGGGCTGTACGGCGTCGCCGACCGGAAGCGGAGCGGATAGGCGCGCCGGATCGCCGCCCATTCGGGCCGGTCGAGGAACTCAAGGTCCGCGCCCAACGCCAGCCCGGGCGCTCTCGGCACCAGCTCGTCGAGCGACCGCACTCCCGAACCGGCGCGCATCGCGAACGCATAGGCGTTCTCGAAGCCGAGCGCGCCGACCAGCCGCCCTTGGTGCGTCCGAACCATCCAGTCGCCGATGGCACGCACCTGCGCGGCTCGCGACGGGACGTCTTGACGGTGCATCTGCGCCGTCCAGATCGTCCCCGCATAGTCGACATAGACGTCGACATCGCCGCCCGCGAGCGCGCCAAACGCCACTGCCGAGCCGAGCCCGTCGCGGTACTCGACGCGGTAGCCCGCCCGCTCGAGCCGGTGCCCGATCAGCCGTGCGAGGATGAACTGTTCGGAGAAATTCTTGGCCCCGATCACTACCGGCCGCTCGCCGCCCCCCGCCAAGGGCGCGAGCGCGGCCAGCAGCGCGGCGGCAACCACCGCAACCACGCCCCACCCCAGCCACCGCCGTCGCTCGCGCGCGGCCAGCTCCGCAAGCCCAAGCAGCGCGT
>CAXSEO010000203.1:0-5420 GCA_964235525.1 uncultured Sphingomonas sp.
CCGCGTCGTTTCGGACCGGCGCTGCTGGCGGTCGCGGCCGCAGGCTGCACGGTCGGTCCGCGACCCGATACCACCGTTTCGCTGCCGCCAGCGCGCGCGGGCGAGCTGATCCGGCCGTTGTCCGCGCCCGCGCAACAGCTCGACCCGGCGGCGACCGTCGACCCCCATTGGTGGCGCGCGTTCGGCAGCGCGCAGCTCGATGCGCTGGTCGACCAGGCGCTGGCGCATAGCAACGACATTGCCGCGGCGGACGCGACCCTGCGCCAGGCGCGGGAGCAGGCATTCGCGACGGTGGGCGCGCAACGCCCGCAGATCGACGCCAACTACCAGGCCGAGCGAGCGCGAACGTCGCAGGTGTTTCAGGGTCCGCTCGCCGACCCTTTCAATTACACCTACACGCTGCACACCACGCAGGTGACGGTCTCGTATCCGATCGACCTGTTCGGCGGCGGGCGCAACCGCGTCCGCTCCGCGCGCGCGGCGACCGAGGTGGCGGTTCATCGTCTGGTGGCGGCGCGGACCACCGTGGTCACCAATCTTGTCCAGGCGGTTGTGCAATATGCGGCGTTGCAGGCGCAGATCGAGGCGCAGCAATCCGCGATCCAGAACAGCCGCGAGCTGGTCACGCTGCTCCAGCGCCGTCAGCAGCTCGGCGACATCGGCGAGGCGGACGTCTCCGCGCAGCAGACCGCGCTCGCCGCGCAGGAGACCGCGTTGCCCCCGCTACAGCGGCAGGCGGAGCACCAGCTCGCGTTGGTCGTGACGCTGACCGGCGAGCCCGCGGGGTCGCCCACGCCACCGTTGCCGACGCTCGCCGACCTGACCTTGCCCGCGCGATTACCGCTGGCACTGCCGAGCACGGTCGTGAACAACCGCCCCGACGTGCGCGCCGCGGAGGCGCAGGTGCGCGGCGCGGCCGCCGATGTCGGCACCGCGATCGCGGCGCGGCTGCCGCAGATCCAGCTCACCGGCAATGCGGGCGGCGAGTCGACCCGGCTCACCGACCTGCTGATCCCCGCCAACCTGTTCTACACGCTGGTCGGCGGGGTGACGCAGCCGCTGTTCCACGGCGGCCAGCTTCGCCACCAGCAGCGCGCGGCGGAAGCGGCGCTCGCGATTGCGGAGGCGCAATACCGCGCGGCCGCGCTGCAAGCGTTCCTCGACGTCGACGACGCGCTGTCGGGCCTGCGGACCGACGCCGATGCGCTCGACGCGGCGACGCGCGCGAACTCGGCGGCGCAACGCACCCTGTTGTTCACGCGCCGTCAGGCCGAACTCGGCGGTGTCGGGACGCTGCAGCTGCTCAACGCCTCCGTGGCCGCGTCGCAGGCATCCGCGCAGCTGATCCAGGCGCGGGTTGCGCGGCTGACGGACAGCGTCGCGCTGTTCCAGGCGATGGGGACGGACACGTATACCCTATAGCCGAGCCAAATAGCCGAGCCAATCGGCACCCAAGCTCAACTGCCTGAACCTGCAGGCTTGGCTCGCCGACGTTCTCGCCCGCATCACCGACACGCCGCAGACCCGGCTCGGTAATCTTCTGGCCAGGATAGCATGTTTGTCCGCCGCTCTGATCAGCTATGAGCATATTGAGGAACCAGGACTTCTCTGAAACTGGGCTCTACGACCTCGTGTCGGGCGAGCGGAACGACCGCGCGCGCTTCCTCGGTGGCGAGACGGGCGCCACGTCAAGGACGAGGGCTACGTCTACGATCAGGTCGTCGACCTCGCCGCCTAGCTGCGCGCCCGTTGCCGATGGGCTGCCGAAGCCGCCACGCACCGCTCCGTCGCCGCTGCCGCTCGACCTCGATCCGAAGAAAGGAGGTTGATCGTGGAGCGGCCGAACAAGCCGGATGTCGTGCTCCCCGGGGCTGGTGGCTGCGGGTGGTCGGGAACACGATCGAGGACGCCGAGGGACGCCGTTGGCGCAGCGTGCGGGAGGCGTTCTGGGCGGGGCATCTCAACTCCCCCCCCGACCCATGTCGTGCCCGAGCAGCTCGAGCTCCTCCTGCGGGTGCTGGCGGCCTACGACCGCGACTGGGGGTATTCGGACGAAACCAGCCGGGACCTGTTTGGCGGCGACGCGTTGTTCTGGCGGTATCACCGGTGCTGGCTGTCGTCCGTGCGACTGCTCGCGGCCGGACCGCAGGTCAATCCGCTGTCCGCGGGCCTGTCGGACGAGGGGAGGTCGGTGCTGGCCATGCTCCGGGCCACGCGCGAGCCGGAGTGGACTCAACTGCCGTTCGCGGCGGTGCTGGACGCGGTCAGGAACGCCGACCGGACCGCGGCCGACGACGACCGCGAGCGGCCGTTGCGCGCGTTCGAGCGCGACGTCGTCAACCTGCCATTCGTGTTCGCGCGCGAGGCCGTGCACACCAGCCATCTCGTCACGCTCACCGGGGCTGGACACGGTCGCGCGCATGCCGATCCGCAAGGTCGTCTGGAGCCAAGGCTTCCCGGACGCCCGGGTGCGTGACGACTTCTTCGCCTGGCTCGCCGAGCGGGTCGACCGCTGGGAGTCTTGGGGCAGGCTTGCCTACTCGAAGAGCGCGGACGCGCTGACGCGGCATCTGCTCGGCCTGCTCGCCGCGAGGCTGGGCGGCGGAGGACCGGAATGAGCCGTCCTAGTCGCGAGCCGGTGTCGTCGGCGTAGCGACCCCCCGACGTGCTTCCGTCCCGCGCCGCTTCGGGCACCGGGGTCCGCGCAGCCGATCCGATGATCGCGGAAAGGCGTGCCGTCGCCAGGGCCGGACGGTCGCAGGGCCCGCGAGATGCAGGAACGATGAAGGAGGAAATCGTTGTGTCGGCGGCGACTGAGATGTCGCCACGCGCGGGTCAGGGAGATCGGCGGGCGGACTCGGGCTGCGGCTCTCCCCGGCGGGCCTAGAGGTCGGGGGCCAGCTCGGCGAAGTGCACCTGCGCACGATCGAGGGTGTGGCGACGCTGACGGTCGACGCGGACGTACCGATGACCCTCAGGACGGGCGCGGTCGGTTTGCGCGTCGACGAGATATTCGACCACCCCGTCCTGAACGGGCGCGGCTATGTGATTGAGCGATCAGAGGACTACCGGGGAAATCTGCTGCACAAGGGATCCCCTTGGCCGTGGCGGGTCACGTTCCGCGCCGAGCCGGTCCCGTGGCGTGTGCCTTGGGCGGAGAATTAGCCGTGAGCCGCCCACTTGTCGGCAAGGAACATTTCAACCGCGGCGGGCTGCCGCCCGAGCATGACCGGGATGAGCGACGGCCCGCCAACTACGACGTCTCTGAAAGACAGGCAATCTGAGGCGAGCATCAACGACGAGGAAACGCGTCCCGCCGACTCCTTCGTCTCGCGAGAAATGATTTGATGCTTTCGCAATCACGTCCGGACCGGGGAAGGCGATTGCGATCGCACTCGTGTCAGCTGTCTACGTACCGCAGCATCTTGACCGATTCGGAGCAGACATGCGTGCTCAGCTCCGGAGCCACGGCCGTGACGGAAGCCCGGGGTTTCCGCCAGGCTCGTCTCGTGTCCGGACCCTGGCGTCGTAAAGGTGGCGGCGACAGTCATTGTAACGGCGATCTGACGGATTGAAGGCCAACGATGCGCCAAACGATTCTGGCCCGGCCAGCGCTCGAATGGGTTCCGACTCGGGAAGAAATTGCTCGTTCTAAAAATATGAGCGCGTCGGCGTGAAAACCGACAAACGGGTGGAGGCCCGACCGGGAATCGAACCCGGGTGCAAGGATTTGCAGTCCTCTGCGTCACCACTCCGCCATCGGGCCAAGGCGGCGCGCCATGCGCGGCTTTCCCCGACCGGTCAAGCCGGGCGCGTCGGTAGTGTCTCAGTTTGAAGGTCGGCTTACGGTCGGCGCCCGGAAAGCCTCATTCTCGCAGTCAATGAGGTAGAACTGCGTGTAATCGGACTGCCAGGCGAAGGTCGCCGAACCGCGTAGCTCCACTGCAAGCTCCTGTGTGCCAACCGACCGCGGATGCCATCCGGCATTTATCCTGCCGGGACGTACGATGTCATCTCGCACGTCCCTTACCTGGTTAGGATGGCACATCGGCGGATGGGGCATCCACCGTCAGGTCGACCTCCCACCAGGAGCCGACATCTAAACTGGGACACTGCCGCGTCGGCTTGGCGAGCGCGCCCGCGCCCGATAGAGAGCGAGGCAGGAGCGACGTGTGTTGCTTTAGTAAGACAGCTATGCCACGGGGGCGCATGGACCAGGCGATGATCGACGGGGGACGCTTCGACGCGATGCGCGAGGCGATGGTGACCAGCCAGCTCAGGACCACGGCCGTCAGCGACAATCGCGTAGTAGCCGCGATGGCGCGGGTGCCGCGTGAGCTGTTCGTGCCCCCCGAGCGGCGCGACACCGCCTACACGGACCGGGCGGTGCCGCTGGCGCGCGGGCGATTGCTCAACCCGCCGATGGCGACCGGCAAGCTGCTGACCGAGGCGTATTTGCGCCGCACCGATCGAGTGCTGCTGCTCGGCGCGGCCACCGGCTATGCAGCGGCGGTGCTGGCTTCGCTGGTCGAGCACGTGACGGCGGTGGAGGTCGACCCGGGGCTGGCCGAGCAGGCGCGCGCGAACCTTGCGGCCACCCCGGCGGTGAGCGTGATCGAGGGACCGCTTGAGGCGGGGCACCCGGCGGGCGCGGCCTATGACGTGATCGTGATCGACGGCGCGATCGGCGACATGCCACAAGCGATCATCGACCAGCTCATCATCAGCGGTCGGCTGGTGACGGGGCTCGACGACCAGGGCGTGACCCGGCTCGCAGCGGGGGTCCGCAGCGCGTATGGCTTCGGCCTGCAGCATTTCGCGGACGCCGAGTGCGTGCCGCTGCCCGGCTTCACCCGCGCGCGGACCTTCACCTTCTGATGCGCGCGTTGGCCAGAATCACGCGGGCGCTGCTCGCCGCCACCGCGCTCGCCGCCGTGCCCGCCGCCGCCGACACGCTGCGCGAGGCGCTCGCCAAGGCCTACACGACCAGCCCGACGCTGACGAGCGCGCAAGCGGCGCAGCGCGCGGTTGACGAGAACGTGCCGATTGCGCGCGCCGCCGGGCTGCCTTCGCTCAACGGCAACGCCGGCGTGGTCGAACAGCCGTTCAGCACCGCGGGCTCGATCACCTCGCCCGAGCGGCAGGCGACGAGCTCGGCCACCGTCAACGTGCCGCTGCTCACCTTCGGCCTCGTTCGCAGCAGCGTCCGCGCCGCCGAGACGCGGGTGGAAGCGGGGCAGATCGGCCTGCGCGGAACCGAGACCTCGCTGTTTACCAACGTCGTTGCGTCCTACCTCAACGTGATCCGCGATGAGGCGATCGTCGCGCTCAATCAGCAGAACGTCCGCGTGCTCGACGTCAATCTCCAGGCGACGCGCGACCGGTTCCAGGTCGGCGACCTGACCCGCACCGACGTCGCC
>CAXSEO010000204.1:0-5395 GCA_964235525.1 uncultured Sphingomonas sp.
AGCAGGGCCGGTTCCGCCAGAACCTGCTCGGCAAGCGCGTCGACTATTCGGGCCGGTCGGTGATCGTCACCGGTCCGGAGCTCAAGCTGCACCAGTGCGGCCTCCCGAAGAAGATGGCGCTCGAACTGTTTAAGCCGTTCATCTACGCGCGCCTCGACGCCAAGGGTCTCTCCATGACCTTGAAACAGGCGAAGAAGTGGGTGGAAAAGGAGCGCAAGGAGGTTTGGGACATCCTCGACGAGGTGATCCGCGAGCATCCCGTGCTGCTCAACCGCGCGCCGACGCTCCACCGGCTCGGGATCCAGGCGTTCGAGCCGGTGCTGATCGAGGGCAAGGCGATCCAGCTTCACCCGCTCGTCTGCTCGGCGTTCAACGCCGACTTCGACGGCGACCAGATGGCGGTCCACGTCCCGCTGAGCCTCGAGGCGCAGCTGGAGGCGCGCGTGCTGATGATGTCGACCAACAACATCCTCAGCCCTGCGAACGGCAAGCCGATCATCGTGCCGTCGCAGGACATGGTGCTGGGCCTCTATTATCTGTCGATGATGAAGGAAGGCGAGCCCGGCGAGGGCATGCTGATCTCCGACATGGCGGAGGTGCATCAGGCGCTCGCGGCCGGCGCGGTGACGCTCCATACGCGGATCACCAGCCGAGTGCCGCAGACCGACGAGGCGGGCAAGCCGTACATGAAGCGCGTGGAGACGACGCCGGGCCGGATGCTGCTCGGCGAGACGCTGCCGCAATCGAGCAAGGTGCCGTTCGAGACCGTCAACCGCCTCCTCACCAAGAAGGACGTCGGCGACGTGATCGACGAGGTGTACCGCCACACCGGCCAGAAGGAGACGGTGCTGTTCGCCGACGCGATCATGTCGCTGGGCTTCAGGCACGCGTTCAAGGCGGGCATTTCGTTCGGCAAGGATGACATGATCATCCCGGCCGAAAAGGTGGCGCTGGTCGACGAGACGCGGGGGCTGGTGAAGGACTTCGAGCAGCAGTACCAAGATGGGCTGATCACCCAGCAGGAGAAGTACAACAAGGTGATCGACGCCTGGAGCCGCTGCGGCGACCAGGTGGCGAACGCTATGATGAACGAGATCAAGGCGGTGAAGCGCTACGAGGACGGCCCGGACAAGGGCCGCGAGAAGCCGATCAACTCGATCTACATGATGGCGCATTCCGGTGCGCGCGGTTCGCAGGCGCAGATCAAGCAGCTGGCGGGGATGCGCGGGCTGATGGCCAAGCCGTCGGGCGAGATCATCGAAACGCCGATCATCTCGAACTTCAAGGAAGGGCTGACCGTTCTTGAATATTTCAACTCCACCCACGGCGCGCGCAAGGGCCTCGCGGACACGGCGTTGAAGACCGCGAACTCGGGCTATCTGACCCGCCGCCTGGTCGACGTGTCACAGGACTGCGTCGTCATGGAAGAGGATTGCGGCACCGAGCGCGCGCTGGAGATGAAGGCGATCGTGCAGGGCGGCTCGACCATCGCCTCGCTTGGCGAACGCATCCTCGGCCGCACCACGGCGGAGGACGTGGTCGACGCCAAGACCGGCGCGGTGGTCGTCCCCTCGGGCACGCTGCTCGACGAGGCGATGGTGACGCGGATCGAGGCGACCGGCTTGCAGGGGATGAAGATCCGCTCGCCGCTGGTGTGCGAGGCGAAAATCGGGGTCTGCGGCAAATGCTACGGACGCGACCTCGCGCGCGGGACGCCCGTCAACATCGGCGAGGCGGTCGGCGTGATCGCCGCGCAGTCGATCGGCGAGCCGGGCACCCAGCTGACGATGCGGACGTTCCACATCGGCGGCGCGGCACAGCTCAACGAACAGTCGAACCTCGAAGCGCCGTCGGACGGCACCATCCAGTTCCGCGATCTGCGCCTCATTGAGGATCAGCGCGGCCGCCGGGTGGTGCTCAGCCGATCGGGTGAGGTGGCGATCGTCGACATGGACGGGCGCGAGCTTGCGGTGCACAAGATCCCGTACGGCGCGTATCTGATGTTCGACGACGGCCACATCGTCGAGAAGGGCGACCGTATGGCTGAGTGGGACCCGTTCACCATGCCGCTGATCACCGAGACCGGCGGCACGGTGAAGTATCAGGACCTGATCGAGGGCAAGACGCTGACCGAACAGACCGACGAGGCGACGGGCATCGCCCAGCGTGTCGTCACCGAATATCGCCCGACCACCAAGTCCAAGGAGGACCTTCGTCCGCGCCTGACCCTGCTCGGCGGTGGCGACACCGGCGGCACGGAGGCGGCGCGCTACCTGCTCGCCTCCGGCGCGACGCTGTCGGTCGAGGACAATGCGACGGTGCAGGCGGGCGACGTGCTCGCGCGTGTCAGCCGCGAGAGCGCCAAGACGCGCGACATCACCGGCGGTCTGCCGCGGGTGGCGGAGTTGTTCGAGGCGCGCATCCCCAAGGAGTCGGCGATCATCGCCAAGGTCTCCGGCCGGGTGGTGTTCGGCAAGGACTACAAGGCGAAGCGCAAGATCGGCATCCAGCCCGAGGATGGCGGCGAGGTGGTCGAGTATCTCGTGCCCAAGTCCAAGGTGATCGACGTCCAGGAAGGCGACTATGTTAAGCGCGGTGACAATCTGATCGGCGGCTCACCCGATCCGCATGATATCCTGGAGACGATGGGGATCGAGCCGCTCGCCGAATATCTCGTGTCCGAGATCCAGGAGGTCTATCGACTGCAGGGCGTGAAGATCAACGACAAGCACATCGAGGTAATCGTCCGCCAGATGCTGCAAAAGGTCGAGATCACCGATGGTGGCGACACCACGTTGCTGAAGGGCGAACAGCTCGACCGCGACGAGATGGACGCGACCAACGCCAAGCTCTCGCTCGGTCAGGCGCGGGCGCAGGGCAAGCCGATCCTGCTCGGCATCACCAAGGCGTCGCTGCAGACCCGCAGCTTCATCTCGGCGGCGTCGTTCCAGGAGACCACGCGCGTGCTCACCGAGGCGTCGGTGCAGGGCAAGATCGACAACCTCAACGGGCTCAAGGAGAACGTGATCGTCGGGCGGCTGATTCCGGCGGGCACGGGCGCGGGGATGAACCGGCTACGCGTGGCGGCAACCAGCCGCGACGTGTCGCTCCGCGCGCAACAACGCTCGCTGGCGGAGGCGCTCGTCGCCCCGGTCAGCGCGGCGGAGGAGCACGCCGCCGAGCTCGCCCGCACGATCCGCGACGACCAAGGGACGACCGACCCGCTGGCCGACGTGGTGCCGAGCGGGACGGGGACCGACGCGGACGCGGGGGATTACCTGATCAGCTGATCGGGTCGGTCAGGGCGTAAGACGGAGCCGCCGTCCGGGGAGACCCGGGCGGCGGCTTCGTTCATGCCGCTGCTTCGCCATGCCACTTCACCCGAAAGCTTCGGATGCGACCGCGCCGCGTGACCAGCTCGACCGAGAAAGCCTTGGCTCGCCAGCCCGCACGGCGGAACGCGCTCAACGACGCGTGGTGGTTCCACCAGATGAAGCAGATCGCGCCCACCTTGCCACGGGCGGTGACCGCTGGCGGCGTCGCCGCCGCGATCAACCGGGCCGCGTGCCCCTGCCCTCGCGCAACGGGCAACGTCACGATATCAATCAAGGCGAGCTGGTCCGCACGCAGCGGCCAGGTCGAGGCGTGCGCGTAGCGGTCGCCATCACAGAAATGCACGACACCGAGCGCCCCGCGCCCGACCTCTGCGAGGACAAAGCCATCGGCTCCGCTGGCCGAATAGCTGGCTATCTTGCGAACTTGCGGGTCGTCATCCTGCGCGAAGACAGCCAGATCCGCGGGCGTTAGAGGGCGTACCTCCAGCCCCGGCGGCAAGACCACCGGATCGGCCCGCACAGGTGCCGCGAGAATCCAGTTCAGGCGATAGTCGGCGACCAGCCACCGGACGCACCCGGACAGACGGGCTGCGAAGCTCATCCGCGCAATAGGCTTCGCAGCTTCGGTTTGAGGCCCCATCGCTCGACCAGTTCGCCCGAAGCCGCGATCGCGCGGTCGAACCTGTCCAGCCCGGCAAGCAGCGCACGGTTGCGCCAGGTACGACGCAGCAGGAGCAGGTCGACGCAGGCCATGGCCTCGCGCCCGAACAGCTTCTTGTGGAACCCGTCGCCTTCCGTAAAGTCGAAGAGACGCAAGCTGGGATCGGCGAACAGCCGATCGAACACCTCCAGCTGCAGCACGGTACCCGGAGACAGATCGGCCAGCGAGGGATCGTAACCGAGATGCGCGTAGATCACACGCCCGTCGTCGACCGGAAGGTGCAGGTAGCTTGCTGGCCGACCCCGGTGGAACAGGATAAACGCCCGTACCGCCCCTGCCTCGGTGCGCGCGCGTAGTGCCGACAGCGCGGCGGGGCCGGTGGGCAGGCCCGCCCCGAGTAGCCGGTCCTGATAGGTCAGCCGCGAGAGCTCGCCCGCGAGTTCCTGAAACACGATCGCCTGGTCAGGTCGGTGATACTCGCGCACGTCGAGCCCGCCCGCCGCCTCCGCCCATCGCGCGCGCTTGCGCCGCAACGTCGAGCGGGTCTTGCCTGAAAAACCTCGCCAGTAAGCGTCGGCTTCGTCCAGCCGGACGAAGCGACGCTGATAACGCTGGCGTACAAGGGCAAGCAGGTCGGGGCGCGTCGACGCCAGCTCGGCCGCCGTCTGTTCGGGCCAGGACCGCAGATCATATCCCTCGCCTCCGAAGAGCTCGGGCAGGTCTGGCCTATGCTCGGAGAGAAGATCGTCAAGGTTGAGGCCAATGCGGTGTAGTCGCCGCCGCGCCGCCCACAAGGTGCGCTCGCCCACCCGGAATGGGAGTGGAACCGGCGTAAGGGCCGCGGCGCTCATACCCGTTCGTACCGCAGCGTGCCGGATACCTGCTCCACCATGCGGCAGATCGTGCGAAGGCGGTTCGCCCCCGCCATCGTCGGAACGGAGGTCGCCGCCTCACGATCAAGATCGTCGAACCCCGCCGAGCGCAGGCCAGGCGTCGCCGCGATCGCGTGGCACATCGCGTCGAACCGCGCCATTACTGCGCGATTGGCCCGTCGGCGGTCGCGCGAGAGCATCTCGAAGCTGTGGCATACGATCACGAACGACGCGGGATGCTCTGCCGCATGGCGGAGCGCGGCGGTCATCTCCCCCGCCGAGAGCGCACAGACCTGCGCCGGCCGGACATGGCCCGGACGATCGAACAATCCGCCGACCGGCAGCTCCCTTATCGGGCCGCTCACCGCCGCCTGCGGCAGCGCTCCCGCGAAACCCTCGTTGACGCTGCTGTCCCAAGTGAAGCCCAGCCGGTCGAGCGCTGCCAGCGTACACGCGTCCGCGCCGTAGTTCCCGATCGTGTCCCACCGCGTGGTGTAGCTTCGGCGGCATAGCCGCATTGATCTCCG
>CAXSEO010000205.1:0-5388 GCA_964235525.1 uncultured Sphingomonas sp.
TGCTCGAGCGGCGCGGCTATCGGTTCGTCACCCCCACACCCTCCAGCCACGCGCGCGTCGTCGCCCGGCCGGGGCGAGCAGAGGCGCGGAGGCTGACCGATATGCTCGGCTGGAGCCTGCCATTCCGCGCCGGGACCAATCCTGAAGTGGAGGCGCTGCTGCACGCGGCCGATGTGGTGGAGCGGCGAGGTGACCTCCTCCGCGCGACCGTGCGAGTGTCGAGCCTGCATGACCGTCTGTTCCTCCACTCCGCCTATCCGACCGATGCGGCGGACGCGGTGTTCTTCGGGCCGGACAGCTACCGCTTCGCCGACCTGATCCGCGCGGAGCTTGACGCGCGTCCGCTCGCCCCCGCAGCGAGCATCGTCGACATCGGCACGGGATCTGGCGTCGGCGGCATCGTCGCTGCGCTCGCAGGCGAGGACGCGCGCGTGACGCTGACCGACCTCAACCCCGCCGCGCTCCGCTTCGCGCGCGTCAACGCGGCGGCGAACGGCATCGCCCCGTTGCTGGTCGAAAGCGCGGACCTCGGCGCGGTCGCCGAGCCGGTCGACCTCGCCACCGCGAACCCGCCTTATCTCGTCGATGACGACGAGCGCGCCTATCGTCACGGTGGCGGGACGCACGGTGGCGAGGTCGCGCTCGACATGGCGCGAATGGCGACCGCTCGGCTCGCGCCCGGCGGCAGGCTGATCCTCTACACCGGCAGCGCGATTGTCGGCGGCGAGGACGCCCTGCACTGCGCACTGGAGGTGCTCGCGCGCGAAACCGGCTGCGCGCTCCGCTATCGCGAACTCGACCCCGACGTGTTCGGCGAGGAACTGTCGCGCCCCGCCTACGCCGATGTCGACCGGATCGCGCTGGTCGCGGCGGTGATGACGCGAGACGCGCGCTAGGCGAGCGCGCCGGACGGCTCCGGGGTCAGCGCGGGAGTGGAGCGCCGCACCGCCGCGTGTCGGGCGAGCGCGTCGTCGAGCCCGGGCAACAACGCACCGCGCGTCGACCCCAACGCCGACCAGGCCGGACGCGGCGCTCTCGGCACGAGCATGTCGGGATCGCCCGCGACCACCGCCCCGGCATCCAACCCCAGCGCCATCGCGACCCGCCGCGCAAAGGCGACTTCCGTCATCGCCTCGCCACTCGTCAGGTGCCAGAGCCCGTGCTCGCCATCGATCAGCAGGTCGAGGCAGACCTGGACCAGATCGGGCAGGTAAGTGGGCGTGAATACATGATCCTCGGACGCGGCGAACCGGTGCCCGAGCCGGAGCGCGCGCTCGACCGCCACCGCGCGATTGCGCTCGTCATATGGGGAGAAACACGGTCCGGTGCGGACCACCAATGCACGCGCCGCAAGCGCCTGCTCTTCCGCGAGCACGAGCGACCTGCCAAGGGCCCCGAGCGGGTCGGGCGCGTCCGTCTCGAGGTACGGCCTACCCTTGCGGCCGTCGAACACCAGGTCGGACGAGAACACCACGCAGGCCACGCCCCGCGCCGCGCAGGCTCGCGCGACCACGCCCGCGCCTGCCGCCGCGGCTCGTGCGCCCGCCTCGTCCGTTTCCGCCGCGTCGACGTCCGACCAGCCCGCCGCGTTGATCACCGCCCAAGGCCGGTATAGATCGAGCAGCTCCGCAACGCGCCGCTCGTCCGTGACCGGCAACGTCGTGCGGTCGGTGACGAGGTGCGTCAGCCCACGTAGTTTGCATGCGCCCGCGAACGCCTGACCCAATCGCCCACCGCCGCCAGTGATCAGGATCGGCCGCATCGATGCGTCCTCGCGCGCTACGGCGGGCGCGCCAGAAGCGATCGGGAAGGGTGGGTGAGCGAAGCGGATCGGCCGCTCCCACCATCCCGCCATCCGTGCCATCGCGTGGTGCGGGCGGTCGTCGTTGACCTCCCCGCGCGCCAGTTCCGCTGCCGCTCGCGCCAGCGCGGTCGGGCGCGGCGCGCCGTCGCTGCGGATGTCGAACGCGCCCGGCTCGTAATGCCCGGCCTCGACCGTCAGCAGGCTGTTCCAGTCGACGCTGCCGAACAGCGCCCAGATCGTCAGCGCGCGCACGTCGATGCCTTCGCGCTGCAAAGCCTCGCACGTGCGCCACGCCTGCCCCAGCCAGCGCAGCTGCTCCTCGCGCGTGCAGCCTAGGTGGCATTCGGTGACCGCCAGCGGCAGCCCGTACCGCTTCCAGGCTTGGCGCAGCAACGGCGCGAGCCCGCCCTCGGCGCCGTCGACCGCGCGGAGCGCCTCCACGTCGTGGAAGCCGCTGGCGGGCAGCGGGCCGTGGTGCCCGGCGCGATGGTCAAGGAAGCGGTCGCTCGTCGGGTAGTGGTTCACCCCGATCACGTCCGGCGGGCACGGGTCGTCGCGGATCGCGCGCAGCCGGTCACCCAAGGTCAGTCCGTCCGCCTCGCTCCACAGAGGATGACTCTCATCTACCCGCCCCGCCAGCAGGTCCCAGCCAAGCCAGCGGCGCGCGTTGTAATAATCGGCGACATAGCCGAGTTCCGGCGTCGACCAGGTCTCGCCGAGATCGTCCGTCTGGATCAGCCGCGCGCGCGGGTTCACCTGCCGGATCGCGCGCATCGCAAGCCGGGTCGCATCGACCTGGCCGAGCAGCGCCAGCCAGAACGTCCGCGTGTCTCGCGCATGCGGGTACCACGCGCCGTATAGCGCGGTGAACCGGGCGGTGGTGACCGGCTCGTTGACCGGGGTCCAGTCGTCGGCCCACGGGTACCGCTCGGCGACCGCGCCGGCATAGCGCCCGAACAAAGCGGGCATCGCCGGGTCGACCAGGCTGGTATAGCGCGGGCCGCTGCCGTGGTGGAGCAGGCCGACGATCGGCCTGACGCCGAGCCGCGAACATTCGGCCAGCCGCTCGTCGCTCCACCGCCAGTCGTTGACCTCGGGCCGGTCGGGCGCGACCCGCTCCCACAGCACCGGAAGACGTATCGTCCTGATACCGAGCGCGGCGACCAGCGCCAGATCACCCGCTCGGTCGTGATGCCCCGACAGGCGCATCTGATCGCGGTACCGCTCACCCACCCGGTTCACGGTGCATTCGACGCCACCCCATAGTTCCAAAACGACTACTCGCCCCGTTGATCCTGACCGAAAGCTGAACGACAGCCGACCCGGCGTGTCGATAACGCAGGTCAACGCTAGAAGGGCCATGGCCCAGCGCGGCGCTGGCGGAGAGGGTGGGATTCGAACCCACGGTACCCGCGAGGGCACAACGGTTTTCGAGACCGTCCCGATCGACCACTCTGGCACCTCTCCGCGAGGCGAATGCCGGTGCCGCCTCCAGGCGGTCGACCAGCGGGGCCGGAACGCGCCGTTATCGCAGGGGTGGATCGGATACAACCCCGGCGTGGGGCGGATGGCGCTTGTGCCGTGGTGGAAAGCGCCTAGATTGCAGCCATGACCAGCCTCGCCGCGTCGCCCGCGACCGCCGACCCCATCGCTCCTCCGATCGCGCATGCCAGCTTCACGATCGGCGATGTCGTGCGGCATCGCCTGCTCGATTTCCGCGGCGTGATCTTCGACGTCGATCCGGTGTTCAACAATTCGGAGGAATGGTACCAGGCGATCCCCGAAGGGCTGCGGCCCCGCAAGGACCAGCCCTTCTACCACCTGCTCGCCGAGAATGCGGAGGCGACCTATGTCGCTTATGTCAGCCAGCAGAACCTGCTCCGTGACGACAGCGACGAGCCGGTGGACCACCCGGCGATCCCGGGGCTGTTCACGGGCTATGAGGGCGGTCGCTACGCGCTGAAGCGCGAGCACCGGCACTAGGCCACCTCGCCTGCCTGGAGGAGGCGGGGCCGCCCGCACCCGGTTGACACACAACGCCTGCTGACTTAGCTGCACCCCTCCACCCGGCGGCTCGCCCGCGCGGGCCAAGTCAGTTGGGAAGTGACCATCACCATGTTCGCAGTCGTGCGTACGGGCGGCAAACAATACCGCGTCGCCGCCGGAGACAAGATCGTCGTCGACAAGATCGACGGCGAGGCCGGTGCGTCGGTGACGCTGGGCGATGTGTTGCTCGCGGGCGAGGGCTCGGAACTGCGCGGAGCCGAGGGGCTGACCGTCGCCGCCGAGATCATCGCGCAAGCGAAGGGCGAGAAGGTCATCGTGTTCAAGAAGCGTCGCCGTCACAATTACCGCCGCCGCAATGGCCATCGCCAGCAGCATACCATCCTGCGGATCGTCTCGGTTGGCGGCGAGCAGGTCGCGGCCGACGCCGTGTCGGCGCAAGCGTAACCGGAGCGACAAGACATGGCACATAAGAAAGCAGGCGGCTCTTCGCGCAATGGTCGCGACTCGGCGGGCCGTCGTCTCGGGGTCAAGAAGTTCGGCGGTCAGGAAGCCGTCGCCGGCAACATCCTCGTGCGTCAGCGCGGCACAAAGTTCTACCCGGGCCGCAATGTCGGCATCGGCACCGACCACACGCTGTTCGCGCTCGTTGCCGGGCGCGTGGTGTTCCATGACGGCAAGCTCGGCCGCAAATTCTGCTCGATCGATGTGGCAGTCGCGACTGAGCCGATGGCGATCGCCGCCGAATAGCGGGCACCCGACCGGGTCGCCCATCAGGGTGACCCGGGTTCGTGCGAACCATCAAGGGAGCGGGTTACCCCGGCTCCCTTTTTTGTTGCTCCCTTGCTGTCGCTGCCGCGTCACCATCGCGCGGCAGGACCGACCGGAGGAGAGTTGCATGTTCGCCCGCACGCCCCGCCTGACGCTCCGGCCCGCCTGGCCCGAGGACGCGCCCGCGCTCGCCGCCGCGATTGGGTACGAGTGCGTTGTGACGAAGCTGGCCGGCGCGCCTTGGCCGTACACGGAGGCGCACGCGGCCGAGTTCATTGCCCGCCCCGAGTCCGCCGCCGACCTGTTCTTCCTCGTGCTGGCCCATGAGAGCGAGACGATGCAGTTGATTGGCGGGATCGGCTTGCACTCGCAAGGCGACGAGCGCGAGATCGGCTACTGGTTCACGCCGTCCGCGTGGGGCCGGGGCTATGCCACCGAGGCTGCACGGGCGGTTGTCGAGATCGCCCGGCACGCGCTGGGACTGCGGCGGTTGGTGTCGGGCTACTTCGCTGACAATCCCGCATCGGGCCGCGTGTTGGCCAAGCTCGGGTTTCGACCCAATGGCGAAGAGATGCGAGCCTGCGTGGCGCAGGGGCGGGACGTGGTGTGCAATTTGGTGGCGCTGGAGCTGCGCTAGGCGACGCCGAGTCTACCGCACGCCAAAAGGGCGGCCCCGCAAGACCGCCCTTTTTACGCGTTGCCACGACACTCAGAAGTCGCGGAAATACTGCTCGTTGCCGATGAAGCCGAGTTTGGTGATCCCGGACCGCTTCACGACCGCGAGCGTCTGGTCAACCTTCTCGTACTTG
>CAXSEO010000206.1:0-5371 GCA_964235525.1 uncultured Sphingomonas sp.
ACCTCGCCGGGTTCACCGGCGTGCTGCAGGTCGACGGCTATGCCGGTTACAACGCGCTCGGACGATCGAACCGCGTCCAGCTTGCCTATTGCTGGGCACATGTGCGGGGAGGGTTCTACGATATCGCCGCCTCGCGCCCGGTCGCGACCGAGGCACTGGTCCGCATCGCCGGGCTGTACGCGATCGAGCAGGAGATCCGCGGCCGCTCGCCGGACGAGCGCCCTGCCGCGCGTCAGGAACTGAGCGCGCCCGTCGTCGCTGACCTGCGCCGGTTTCTCGACACCAGCCTCGCCAGATCGAGCAGGAAGAGCAAGCTCGCGGACGCGATCCGTTATGCGCTCACTCGCTGGACCGGGCTCAACCGGTACGTCGACGACGGCCGTATCGAGATCGACTCCAACACCGTCGAGCGTTCGATCAGACCCCTGGCAACGCAGGGGTCATTGTGCGGTCCTTTGCTAACTATCCGTAAACATTGGAGGCGTGTTTTCCTCCATGCCGCGACACGGGCGTGTATTCCGAGACGTGGCACCCTGAACGCTGGCCGCCCCAAGATCGGAAGCACGGATCTGGTACGGCGCACCGGGCACGACCTGCTCGGCCTTGAGCACACCTGTCCTGAACGGCATGCTCGCATCCATCCGCACCCGCGTCAACGTGACGCCCCTAAAAAGAATCCGGACGAGGCTACGATCATGATCCGCTGGTCCCTTCAGGAAATACGGCGCATCGTCGTCAGACTGGCCCAGCGCCGTCTCGAACCCCGCCACGTCATCGCGTGGTCATGCTGGCGCCGAGCTCATCAGGCTGCCGCGCAACACGCGCATGGCCGATCTAGAACGCAACTGTAATGCTAGAAAAATATGGAGCCGCGGGGTGGTCACACACTTTCCACAAGATTCGATTATAATGTTTCGGGCATTGCTGATCGGCGCTGGTGAACGAAGCGGCTGAGCCGCTTGCGCACCGGCTTGTCCCAGAAATGCACGAGCAGTGCGGACGCCGCGATGCTGACCGCAAGGAAGGGCAGCATCACCGAGAGGGGTGACAGGTCGTGTCGCCGGGCAACAAACAGCGCGGCCTGGGCGATCGGCCGGTGCACGGCGTAAAGCGCGTAGGAGATGTCGCCCATGAACGCAGCCAGCCTCGCGAGCGCCGGCAACGGCTCCACGCGGGTGCTGATCGCGAGCAGCAGCGGAAGGACAACGAATATCGCGACTAAATCGAAGGCGCGACCAATCACGCGCAGTTCGGGCACCACGGTGGTTGCGCAGAGAAGGACGACCAGTAGCACTGCGATGATTCCTGGCCGGCGCGGCGCAGTGCTTGAATATCGGGCGATTAACATCCCGACGCTGAAGGAAAAGAAGGTGCGGACTAGGCCGAGCGGCACGCCGTCCCAACGCGGCCCGCTGTTGATGAAATGCGGCGGAACCGCCATATCGGCGAGCGCAATCGCGAACACGACCGCCAATATCACAAGGCCGCGCTGGGTCAGCTTAGCGAGAACCGCCGCGAACGCCAAGTTTGCGGCTAGCTCGCCAAAAATCGACCAGAAGACGTTGTTGCTCGGGTAAAGCAGGTCGCTGAACGGGTCAGGCAGCATTGCGCTGTTGAACAGCAGACCGACCAGGATCAAGCTCCAGTCTTGACGCGCCTCGCCGCCGCGCAGTATCAATTGGGTCGCATGCGCCGTGCCCAGCAGGATGCCCGCTGCGAAGAGCGGCCACAGCCGGGCGAGGCGCAGCGTCATAAACCAGCGCACCGACGCGCCTGCCCGCAATGGCCCCTCATAGGTCCGTGCTAGGACGAAGCCCGACAAGGCGAAAAAGAAGTCCACAGCGAGATAGCCGTGGGGGGCAAGACCGTAGTCGAGGTGAAACACGGCCACGGCGATTGCCGCAGCGCCGCGCATTGCGTCCATGGTCAGGTACCGGCCGGCCGGAGCGCTTGTCATTAGCCGGGCAGCTCCGTCGCAGCTTGCAGCCGCTCGACATAGCCTTCTAGCGAGTAACGCTCGCGCATCATCGCAGCCGCGGCTGCCCCCATCGCCGCAGCGCGTTCGGGATCGTTTACCAGCGACGTGATCGCCTCTCGCAGCGCCCCGACGTCGCCGGGAGGCACAAGAATGCCGGTCTCTCCGGACACTACGAACTCGGAGCTCACCCGCCCGCGGTTGGCGATCACTGGCGTACCGGTCGACATCGCCTCGGCGATGACCGCAAAGCCGGCGGCGAAAGGGACGTCATGAGTTGGCACTACTACCACCCGCGCCCGCCAGTAGAGGTCGAGCAGGTTGACTTAATTTTCATAAGAGCGGATCTCGACGTGGTCGGGCTTTGCAACCTGCACCGAAGCGGTCGCGCCGACCCACGCGCTGTGCGAGGCGATCCGCGTGTCGATCCCGGTAGGGCCGACGGCCAACAACAGCGTGTCGTAGTCGCAGTTCGACGAGCCGGCACTGGCCACCATCACCTCCGTTGACGCAGAGACTGTGTGGAAATAGCCGGTATCGACGCCGTATTCGGTAGACTGACTCCGGCGCGGATCGATCCCGTGCTCGGCGGCCAGCCAGTTGGCGAGCGAGTGCGACAGGCAGGCAAACACGACGTTGAGCATGGACTTAACTAGCGACAGCACCAGCTGGAACTTGGCCGGTTGGAACTGCGGGCCGTGTGTCACCATGACGAGCGGCGTCCGCCGCCGGGCGGCTCGGAGCGCCAGCGTGATCAGAACGCCGATGTCCTCCCTCGACGCGACGATCGCGTCGTAGCGGCGGGCGCGACGCGCAACGAGCGCGGCCAGCCGCAGCCGCTGGATTAGGAGCCTGCCCGTCAGCCGGGTCCTGATCCCCTGCCCCGCCGCGCCCAATGTCGACAGGCTGACGATGTCGGCACCTGTCGCTTTGATTAAGCGCTGATACTCGAACGCCAGCTCGCCCGGCGTCGGGACGGTCGCCGCCGCGTCGGCATAGCTGCTCAGGACGTACAAATAGCGTTTTGCCATTGCCTGCCCCCAAGTTCGTGATCTCGCCGGACAAGCCGCACCAATTCGACGATTAGCCGAACGCGCACTGTCGCCCGCGCTTGCCGACCACACCCACCGCGCGCGCCCGTAGCCGCTTGTACCACGTGTCCACCGCCCAGCATCGGTCCTTACAGGGTCAGCCCGTAACGGCAAGAAGGCGTCGCGCGTCGCCGTCGGCGGAGGCTGTCGGCAAATACCAGGAACGGTCGGGGCCCGCTGCACCACCGCCGCCAAACGCCCCCAATCGCGAATCAGCCGCCAGCAGCACGCGAATAACCAGGGATCCGGACAGCAAAACGAGACCCAGCCAAGCGCCGAGATCTCGGGCCTTGCCGAAGCTGCTTGCATCCCCGACCGCGGCCACCAGCGCCGTGGCATGGAGAACGCCAATGCCGGGGAGCGTTGTCAGCCGGCGCATGGCGGCATCACTGCGCGCCATCTCAACGAATTCACCGCTCAGCATCTCGATCTTCGCATCAAGCTCCTTCCACTCCGCACGCATCTCGGCGACCAACCGGCTCATGCGGGAAGACAGGGTATGATCACCCTCAGCGAGCAAGCCGTCGACACCTTGCTCCAGCTTGTGTCGCCCAACCGGAAAGGTCACTCCGCGTTCCAGCAGGATGGCGCGAAGTTGATCTATCAGGTTGGTCCGTTCCGCCACCAAACGTGACCGCCCCCGTGCAGGGTCTGGATGTCCAGCTGGTCCTGGCTTTTGAGCTCGACAAAGCGCATCGTCGGTCGGGAGGCGGCTTCGGCGATCCCCTCGGCGTCGCGGTCGTCGTTCTTCTGCACCTTCACGTAGGGGCGAACGTACTCCGGCGACATGAGCCGTACCTCGTGTCCGCCAGCAGCAAACATGCGGCCAGATGATGCGCGCCACAGCACGCTTCTATCCCGATCACGCAAGCCGGAAGTTTCGCCACATAGTCGATCAGCGTCTGGCGGCGCAGCGACCGGCGCATCACAACTTTGCCTCGCTCATCAACACCAACCATGCTGCAAGAGGTCTTGCCCAGATCAACTCCAAGGATCGCGATAGACATCGGTTAGCTCCTTCCTCTTCAAAAACCGGCATCATATCCGATGCCGGGGAAAAGGGGCGGGCCATCCCATAATGTCCGATCTTGGAGTGCGCTCAGTCGCGCCGGGTGACCATTTGTGGTCAGGCGCGGCGTTCACCGAGCGAGCGACATCGCCGCGGCCGCGACCGCCATCACCGCAGTCGCGGCCCAGCCGAAGAACAACAGCCGAGGTGACGCGGTGAACTTGCCCATCGTGCTGCGGCGCGACACCACCACCATCATCGCCGCCATGATCGGCACCGCGACGACGCCGTTCACCACTGCACTCAAGAACAGCAGCCTAATCGGGTCGAGTGGCGACCAGTCGATCGCGATGCCGAGCAGCGTCGCGAGCGCGATCACCGAATAGAACCCGACCGCCTCCCACGGGCGCTGATCGAGCCCGCATTTCCACCCGCGCGTTTCCCCGACGGCATAAGCGGCCGAGCCCGCGAGCACAGGGATAGCGAGCAGCCCGGTGCCGATGATCCCCACGCTGAACAGCGCGAACGCGAACCGGCCCGCGACCGGCCCCAGTGCCTTGGCCGCGTCAGCGGCGGTGTTGATTGCGCCGTGGCCCGCTGCGTGGAGCGCCGCCGCCGTCCCGATCATGATCGCCAGCGCGACCAGGTTGGAGACGCCCATGCCGAAGAACGTGTCGACCCGCATCCGCCGGAATGCCGCGCGCGCCTGCGATGGCGCATCCCGAAGCGGCGCGGCCGCCGGGTCCTGGCCCATTTCCTCCATCTCCTGCGCGCTCTGCCAGAAAAGGGTACGGGCTGATCGTGGTGCCGAACACGGCGATGATCGTGACCACGGCACCCCTGCCGGGGACCGTCGGGATCACCAGCCCCCAAGCCGCGCTCCTCCAGTCCACCCGGACCATGAACAGCACCGCTATAGGCGAGCAGCACTAGCGTCAGCCACTTTAGCAGCCCCGCATAGCGCCGGTACGGCAGGAACAGCTGGAGCAGCAGCGACCCGACCGCGAACGCCGCCGTGAAGACATGCGCGCTGCCCCCCGTCGCGAGTTCGGCCGCGTCGCCCATCGCGGCGAGGTCCGCGCCGATGTTGATCGTATGGGCCGCGAACAGCAGCACGACCAGCGCCGTCACCAGCGGCCGCCACAGCAGATCGCCCATGTTGTTAGCGAGCCCGCAGCCGGTGACCCGGCCGAAATGCGCGCTGACCAGCTACACCGCCCTAATCAGCGGGTAGGTCAGCACTAGAGCGGATTCCTTTCAGTCTGGGTCATAGCCGCACGAGCTAAAGTAGTTGGC
>CAXSEO010000207.1:0-5369 GCA_964235525.1 uncultured Sphingomonas sp.
GTTCATCACTCTGCGCGGCACGCCCAATGCGGGCGGCGCGCCGGTCGATCTCAACATCGGCTTCACCGCCAAGCATATCAGCCCCGCGATCCTGTTCGGCACCGTCGCCGGGATGCTCGAGCCCGCCGATGCGGGCTATCTCAAGGATAGCGACGCGCATTTCTCGATGGTGCTGACCGACGCGCAATATGTCGACATGCTGAAGCTGATGGAGGAATGGGGGCCGACTGGCGACCAGAAATACAACATGAACAAGCGCAATTGCGTCACTTTCACGCAGGTCGCGGCGCAGCGGCTGGGGCTGGTGGGCACCGATCAGCCCAAGCTGATGAAGCGCCCGCGCTCGTTCCTGAACGCTGTGGAGGCCGCCAATGTCGGGCGCGTTACTCCCGTCGACCTGCATGGCGCGGCCTATATCGCCACACTGACGCCCGTGCCCGGAGTTGACCCGACCAAGCCCGTGCTGACCGCCACTGGCCCGGTCCCGTCCGCGCTCGCGTTCACCGCCACCACCGCCGCGCCTGCGCCGACGGCGGTGATCACCACCCAATCGATGCAGACCGGTGGCGCAAAGGAGCCGTCGCAAACAGGTGCGAAGCCCCCGTCAGACGCGGCCGGCGGTCCACCCGCCGTCCATTGACAGGTTCGCGCCGGTGATCGCCGCCGCCTCGTCGCGGCATAGGAACAGCGCCAGCGCGGCGACCTGATCGGGCGTGACGAACGCCTTGGTCGGCTGCGCGGCGAGCAGCACGTCCTCGATCACCTGCTCGCGCGTCAGCCCCCGCGCAGCCATCGTATCGGGGATCTGCGCCTCGACCAGCGGCGTCCAGACATAGCCCGGGCTGATCGCGTTGACGGTGACGCCGTCGCGCGCCGCCTCCAGCGCGACCGTCTTGGTCAGCCCGGCGATGCCGTGCTTGGCCATGATATAGGCCGACTTGTTGGGGCTGGCGACGAGCGAATGCGCGGACGCGGTGGAGATGACGCGGCCCCATCCACGCGTTTTCATGTGCGGCAGCGCGGCGCGGATCGCGTGAAAGGGGGCAGACAGGTTGATCGCGATGATCGCGTCATACTTGTCGACCGGAAACGTCTCGATCGGCGAGACGTGCTGGATGCCCGCATTGTTGACCAGGATGTCCGGCCCGCCGAACTCGGCGTGGCAGCGCGCCACCATCGCCGCGATCGCGGCGGGCGAGCTCATGTCGGCCGCGTCGTGGAGCGCCCGCGCGCCGCTCACCGCCGCCAGCGAGGCGCGCGTTCCCTCGATCGCATCCGCGTCGCCGAAGCCGTTGATCATCACCGCCGCGCCCTCCGCCGCGAGCGCGCGCGCGATCGCCAGACCGATGCCTGAGGTGGAGCCGGTGACGATGGCGGACTTGCCCTGGAGGAACATGGCTTCTCCTTTGTCTTGCCCGAGCGGCATGAAGGCACCGCGCCGCGCTTGCAACCTCGCCCGCACCCGGCGCATGGAGCGCACCAACATAGGTAAGGTTTCCCATGCGGCTCGACGATTTCGACCCCAACATCAACGTCGGCGAGGAAGAGAATCAGGGCGGCGGGTTCGGACTGGGCGGGGGTGGCGGCGGGCTGTTGCTCGGGCTGTTGCCGCTGATCGGCAGCCGGTTCGGCTGCGGCGGGATCGCGGTGGTGCTGCTGCTGCTCGCGGTGTTTGGCGGCGGGATGGGCGGGCTTGGCCATCTGATGGGCAGCGGTGGGCAGGTCGGCGCGCCCGCGACGCGGCCGGCCTCGGGGACAGACGCAAAGAGCGTGTCGCAGATCTGCGACGAGAACGCGGCCCGCCATACCGCCTGCAACGCGTTCAGCTCGGCCGACAAGACCTGGGCGGCGCTGTTCGCCAAGCAGGGCCAAACGTTCCGTCAGCCAGGGCTGATCTTCTACGACCGCAACGCGCCCTCGGGCTGCGGCGCGGCGCAGTCGGCGATGGGACCGTTCTACTGCCCCGCGGACCAGCGCATCTACCTCGACACCAGCTTCTTCGACGAGCTGCAGACGCGCTTCGGGGCCAAGGGCGACTTCGCGCAGGACTATGTCATCGCGCACGAGTTCGGGCATCACATCCAGAACCTGCTCGGCGTGTCGGACAAGGTCGCGCAGGTGCAGCGGTCGGGCGACGAGACGCAGGGCAACGCCGCCTCGGTCCGGCTGGAGCTCCAGGCGGACTGCTACGCGGGCGTATGGGCGGCGCAGAACCGTGACAGGCTCGACCCGGGTGACGTGCAGGGCGGACTCACCGCCGCGCACGCGATCGGCGACGACACGTCGCAGGAAGAAGCGGGCCGCCGCCCGATGCCCGACAGCTTCACCCACGGCACGTCCGCTCAGCGGATGCACTGGCTCAAGGTCGGGATCGACAGCGGTGACCCGGCGAAGTGCGATACGTTCGGCGGGGGGGTGTAGTTCTATCTCAGTCGGCGTGGCTATGTCCTCACCCTCGCCCGCCTGCGGCGGTCTCTCCCTGTCCCGCAAGCGGGAGAGGGAGAGACCGCTCGCATAGCGAGTGGGTAGGGTGAGGCTTTATACAGCCCGCTCCGTTACACCCGCACCAGCATCTTGCCTTTGTTGCCGCCCGAGAACAGCGCGAGGAACGCCTCGGGCGCGCGCTCCAGCCCGTCGAACACCGTCTCCTCGCGGCGGAGCTTCCCCGCGGCGGTCAGGGCGCCCATCTCGGCGTAGAACTCGCCGGCACGGGTTGTGAAGTCGCTGACGATGAAGCCCTGCATCCGCACCCGCATCCCGATCACGCGCGCGAGATAGCGAAGGCTGGTCGGCTCGGTGCTGTTGTAGATGTCGATCATGCCGCAGATCGCGAACCTGGCCCGCGCGCGGGCATGGGCGAGCGCGGCGTCGAGATGGTCGCCGCCGACGTTATCGAAATACACGTCGACGCCGTCGGGCGCGGCTGCGCCCAGCGCCTTTACCAGCGGCGTGCCGTCCTTGTAGTCGATCACCGCGTCCGCCCCGAGCGAGCCCACCCACGCCGCCTTGTCCGCGCCGCCCGCCGAGCCGATCACGGTCATGCCCTTCGCCTTGGCGAGCTGGACGACCGTGGAGCCGACCGCGCCCGCGGCGGCGGAGACGAATACAGTGTCGCCCGCCCTGGCCTCCGCGACCGCGAGCAGGCCCCAATAGGCGGTCATGCCGGGCATCCCGAGCTGGCCCAGAAACGCCTGCGGCTCGACGCCGAGCGCGGGCAGCTTGTGCGCGTCGGCGGCGGCGATCACCGCTTCGTCGCGCCAGCCCGCCATGTGCTGGACGAGGTCGCCGGGGGCGAGCGCGGGCGCGTTGCTCTCGACCACCTCGCCGATCGCGCCGCCGTCCATCGGCGCGCCGATCGCGAAGGGCGGCACATAGCTCTTCACATCGTTCATTCGCCCGCGCATGTACGGGTCGACCGACAGCCAGCGGTTGCGGATGCGGACCTGGCCCTCCCCGAGCGGCGCGGCGGGCAGATCGACCAGCGCGAAATTGCCGGGCGTGGGCAGCCCTTGCGGGCGGGAAGCGAGTGTCCAGGCGCGGGGCATGGTGATCTCTCCTATCGTATTGACGTCGGCAAAGCCGATCCGAGTGCGCGTGTCCAGCAAGCCGCACGCGAAACGGCCCAGGAGTCGCCACCCGGGCCTTTACTGGCCGTCGATTGGCCGGTCGCTCAGTAGGTGCCCGAGAAGCTCTTGTTCAGCGACGTACCACCGTCCTCGCGCGCGTTGGGCGTCCCGTTCGGGTGCATGCCCGCTGGCCCGCCGCCGAACATAGCGCTGTTGTTCTCCTCGTCGCGCCACAGCCGCTTGGCTTCCTCGGCGGTCTTTGACACAACGACTGTGTCGCCGACCGACGTAATCCAGCTTGACGGGATCGAGTGGTGGCGTCCGCCCGCGTCCTGGTCCTTCCTGGTCAGCAGGATGCGGTCGTCGCGGACATGGTCGACGGTGCCGATATGCTGGCCGTCGGAGCCGACCACTTCCTGATGCTCCTTCGCCTGCGCCATCTGGTCGCGCTGGCCCTGACGCTGGGTGCGCCACTGGCCGAACTCGCTGTGGAACTTGGTGCGGTTATGCTGGCGATACTCATCATAGTCGCGGTCGAGCGCCGCGATCTGGGTGCCGCGCCAATGGTGGTAATCGTCATGATCGCGCCCAAAGTCGCGCCCGTGGCGACCCGCGTCGCGCTGCTGCTGCTGCTCGTCGCGATGGCGGCGGCGCTCGGCGTCTTCGTCCCCGAACCACGAGCGAACCTCATCACCCGCACGCGCGACAAACCCACGATCGTCCTGCTGGCGGTCCTGCATGCGCACCCGGTCATTGCGATCGTCGCGGTCGCGGCCGTCGTCGCGCGCTCCGTAGCGGCTGTCGCGGTCTTGGCTGCTCTCATGATTGCCAAAGTTCTCGAACCGGCGACCGCCGGACCCGTAGCTGCCACGGTAATCGGACGCGCCGCGATAGTCGGAGCGGTCGGAGAAGCGATCGTCCTGGCTCCGGCGTGCGCCGAAGTCGGTGCGGCCCGCATCGTCGCGATCGGCGCGGTAGCTTGCGGCTTCGAACTCGCGCGCGCTTGAATCGCGACCCTGGCTGCCCGGCGAATAATCGCGGCCGTAATCTGAACCGCCCGGACGAAAATCGCCGGTTTGCGGAATACCTTGATAGGCCATGCTGGCTCTCCTGCTGCGCGGACCCGGCGCGGCGTGATCGCCGCACGGTCTCGTTGGCAAGAACGGCGTCGCCGGAGGCGAGTTCCGGCGATGGCGATGAAGCGGGGCGCAGCGGCGGCGAGACGCCCGTTGCATCGCCCGCGCAACGCCGCTAGGGCGTCGTGTCTCGACGGGCGGGCGCCCGATCGTGGCCGGGCGGGGCTGTAGCTCAGATGGGAGAGCGCTGCAATCGCACTGCAGAGGTCAGGGGTTCGATTCCCCTCAGCTCCACCACCCGCCTTGGCCGTTGACCGGCATCGCGCCTAGCTTGCCTGACCCGCTCCCGCTTGCGATCCCCGCCGCCACGCTGGTGATCTTCCGCGAGCGCGTAGCCGCGCCGCCCGAGTTGCTGATGGTCGAGCGCACGCAGGCAATGGCGTTCGCGGGCGGCGCGCTGGTGTTCCCCGGCGGGCGGGTCGACGAGGGGGACGGGCGGCTCGCGGCGACGCTGCCCGGCGATGTCGAGGACACCGCCGCGCGGATCGCCGCTGTCCGTGAGACGATAGAGGAGGCGGGGCTGGCGATCGGGCTCGACCTGCACCCCGACATGCTGCCCGGCTTGCGCGCGGCGCTTCACGCGGGGGAGCCGATCGACGCGGCGCTGACGCGGGTCAGAGCGAAGTTGCGGCTCGATGCGCTGGTGCCCTTCGCGCGCTGGCTGCCC
>CAXSEO010000208.1:0-5349 GCA_964235525.1 uncultured Sphingomonas sp.
CGGGCAGGTGACGAACCTCAAGGTCAGCCTGCAGACCTATACCGGTGTCTTCCTGCTCATCTCCGAGTGGGCGATCGGGTTAGGCATCCTGCTGCTGCTGCTGTCGTGGCCGTTGAAGCGCTGGATGCACGGCGTGAACTGAGCCGGGTTCTGGGCTAGGCCATCGCCACCTCGTCCGCCCGCGACCGTGCCGCCACGGTGATCGTCGTCGCGACATCCATCGTCACGTTGCCCACCGTCCTGAACAGGTCGGGGATCGTCTCCACCGCGATCAGCAGCCCCAGCGCCTCGATCGGGATCCCCATCTCGACCGCGACGGGCGCGATCGAGGCGAAGAAGCTGACCGTGCCCGGCAGGCTGACCGACCCCATGGTGGTCACCGCCGCGGTCGCGATCCCCGCCACCATCTGTCCCGGGCCGATCGGGATGCCGAGCCAGCCGGCGATGTAGAGCGACACCGCCAGGTTCATCGCCGGGCTGGTCGCGCGGAAGATCGCCACCGCCAGCGGCAGCACGATGCCGGCGGTCGCGTCGGGCGCGCCGAGCTCGGCGCTCGCCTTGAGCATCGCGGGGAGGCAGGCGAGCGACGATTCGGTCGACACCGCCATCGCCTGCGCCGGGAAGATCGCCCGGGCGAAGCGGATCACGCTCACCCGCCCGCCGATGCTGCCGACGAGATAGCCCGACGCGACCACGATCGCGCCGATCGCCGATACGCAGGCGACATAGTGGACCAGCGCCCCGATCGCGGCCGTCCCCGTCCGCGCGCCGACGCCGTACGCCAGCGCGAACACACCGATCGGCGCGAGCAGCAGCACCCAGTTGATGACGATCAGCATCGCCTCGACCAGCGCCTGGAAAAAGCCGGTGATGAAGGTGCGCTTGTCCTCCGGCAACCGGATCACCGCGAACGCGAACACGAGGCTGAAGATGGTGAGCGGCAGGAACTGGTCGGCGGCGGCGGCGGACACGACGTTGGTCGGCACCACCGTGTCGAAGAACGCGCCGATCGACGGCGCGGTGCCGAGCGGCTTGGTCCCCGCCAGCGCGTGGCGGAGCGCGACCGCCAGCCCGGCGGGCAGCGGAAAGGCGCGCAGGATCAGCGGCATCACCAGCGCCGCCATGCTGGTCGTCGCCCACAGCACCGCGATCATCATCAGCACCGCGCGCAAGGTGATCCGCCCCGCCCGCGCCGCCTCCGCCGTCGCGCCGATGCCGGTGACCAGCAACGCGACGATCAGCGGCACGATCGTCATCTGCAGCCCGTGCAGCCATGCGCCGCCGATCTTCTGCGTCACGTCCGTCGCCCGCAGCGCGAGCCCGGGGGCGAGCGCCGCCGCGCCGATCCCGATCGCGAGGCCGAGGACGAGCGCCAGGAGGATACGGGTGGCCTGCGACATGCTCGCCCTTCGTCATCTGCGGCGCTAAGGGCCGGGGAAGCAACGGTTAGTGACAGGTCCGCCATGACGCGCAAGTATTTCGGAACCGACGGTATTCGTGGACTGACCAACGCCGCGCCGATGACGGCGGCGACCGCGATGCGCGTCGGCATGGCGGCGGGGGCGTATTTCCTGCGCGGGCAGCACCGCCACCGCGTGCTGATCGGCAAGGACACGCGACTGAGCGGCTACATGCTCGAATCGGCGCTGGTGGCGGGGTTCACCAGCGTCGGCATGGACGTGGTGATGACCGGGCCGCTGCCCACCCCCGCGATCGCGATGCTTACCCAGTCGATGCGCGCGGACATCGGCGTGATGATCTCCGCCAGCCACAACCCGTTCGCGGACAACGGCATCAAGCTGTTCGGGCCGGACGGCTACAAGCTGTCGGACGAGGCGGAGGAGGCGATCGAGGCGCTGATCGACAGCGACGTGCCGTTGGCCCCCGCCGACGGCATCGGCCGTGCGCGGCGGATCGACGACGCGCAAGGCAGGTACATTCACTTCGCGAAGTCGACCTTTCCCCGCAACCTCCGGCTCGACGGGCTCAAGGTGGCGATCGACTGCGCCAACGGGGCCGCGTACCGCGTCGCGCCGTCGGTCTTGTGGGAGCTGGGCGCGGACGTGGTCGCGATCGGCGTCTCGCCCGACGGCACCAACATCAACGACCGCGTCGGTTCCACCGCGCCCGACACCTTGTCCGAGACGGTGGTGGCGAGCGGCGCGGACATCGGGGTCGCGCTTGATGGCGACGCGGACCGGCTGATCGTCGTCGACGAGAAGGGCCGCGTGGTCGATGGCGACCAGCTGATGGCGACCATCGCGGCGGGCCGCGCGCGCGAGGGTGACCTGAAAGGCGGCGGGCTGGTCGCGACGGTGATGAGCAACCTGGGGCTCGAGCGGCATCTGGCGGCTCAGGGGCTGGGGCTGGTCCGCACCAAGGTCGGCGACCGCTATGTGCTCGAGGCGATGCGCGCGCGCGGCTACAATGTCGGCGGCGAGCAGTCGGGGCACATCATCCTGTCCGACCACGGCACCACCGGCGACGGGCTGGTCGCCGCACTGCAGGTGCTGGCGGAGATCGTCCGCGCGGGCGCCCCCGCCAGCGAGGTGCTCCACCGCTTCGAGCCGCTGCCGCAGTTGTTGAAGAACGTGCGGTTCAAGGGGGGCAAGCCGCTGGAGGCGGAGAGCGTGCAGGCGGTGATCGCGGGCGCGGAAGCGGAGCTGACCGGACGTGGTCGCCTCGTGATCCGCCCCTCAGGGACCGAGCCGGTGATCCGGGTGATGGCGGAAGGCGAGGACCTGGCGCAGGTGGAGGCGGTGGTGGACCGCATCTGCGACGCGGTGCGGGCGGCGGCGGGGTAACTGGAAAAGACCTGTTCGAGGTGCTACGAGTAGCTCTCGCCAGCCGAGTGAACCCGCCATGTCGCATCCCGTTCTAACCGAGTTGACCGCCAGCGTGTCGGAACTGAAGCGGAATCCGATGGCGACCGTCGCGGCGGGTGAAGGCTTCCCGGTCGCGATCCTGAACCGTAATCAACCGGCCTTTTATTGCGTACCCGCCAAGGCGTATGAGGCGATGCTGGATCGGCTGGAGGATATCGAGCTCAACGCGCTGGCCGACGCCCGGGTAGGCGAGGAGGTTGTCCGGGTTTCGCTGGATGAGCTATGATCTGGCGTTTCTCGCGCCGGCGTTGAAGGAGTGGCGCAAGCTCGACAGCCACGTCCGCGACCAGTTCAAGCGCAAGCTGGCGGAGCGATTGGTCGAGCCGCGCATCGTGTCCGCCAGATTGTCCGGCACCAACGACCGTTACAAGATCAAGCTGCGCCAGGCGGGTTACCGGCTCGTCTATGAGGTTCGCGATCAACAACTGCTCGTCCTCGTCGTCGCGGTGGGACGACGCGATCGCAACGCGGTTTACCGTGCCGCCGAGCGCCGGGACGGCGACGGGTCGGTGTTGGCGGAACCCACAATCACCAAAGCGCAGTGAGCCGAACCGCTCCCGCGCCATGCCAAGCAAGTGAGTTCACGCCATGCTCGCCATGCACCCCGATTGCGAACGCTGCGGCGCGGACTTGCCCGCGCAGGCATCGGGCGCGTTCATCTGTTCGTTCGAGTGCACCTTCTGCGCGGAATGCGCGGAGGCGCTCGATGATCGCTGCCCCAATTGCGGCGGCGAGCTGGTGGACCGGCCGACGCGGACCGGCGCGGCGCTGAAACGCGCGCCGGGGTCCACTCAGCGGCGATTCGCGGCGTGACCCCTCGCATCCTCATCATCGCCGGGTCCGATTCGGGCGGCGGGGCGGGTATCCAGGCGGACATCAAGACCGTCTCCGCCCTTGGCGGTCACGCGATGACCGCGATCACGGCCATCACCGCGCAGAACACGCTCGGCGTGCAGCGGGTGATGCCCGTCCCCGCCGACGTGGTGCTGGCGCAGATCGAGTCGTGCGTGGGCGACATCGGCGTCGACGTGGTCAAGATCGGGATGCTCGGCTCGGCGGAGACCGCGCGGGTGGTGGCGGACTGGCTGGAGCGGGTGGACGTGCCGGTGGTGCTCGACCCGGTGATGGTCGCGACCAGCGGCGATGCGCTCGCGGACGCGGCGACGGTGGCACGGCTTGCCCGGCTGATGCGGCTCGCCTCGGTTGTTACGCCCAACCTTCCCGAGCTGGCGGCGCTGGGCGGCGAGGCGGGGGTGCTCGCGCATGGCTGCCACCTCGTGATCAAGGGCGGGCATGGGGAGGGATATTACCTCACCGACCGGCTGCTCTCGCCCGGCGGCGGCGAGCTGCGGCGGCTTGAGGGCAAGCGGTTCGACACCGACGGGACGCACGGCACCGGCTGCACCTTCGCCAGCGCGCTCGCCACCGCGCTCGGCAAGGGCTATGCGGTCGGCGACGCGTTCGAGGTGGCGGTGCGCTTCACGCGGCTGTCGATCCTGGAAGCGCCGGGTCTGGGCGGGGGGCACGGGCCGATGGGGCAGCAGTTCGTTTACGAGTATCAGGACGCAGAGGAATGGCCGGGCGGCGACCAGGACTGAAGCACGAGAAGCTCCACCCCGCCCCCGTCGCGGGGGTCGATGAGGCAGGCCGAGGCCCGCTCGCGGGGCCGGTGGTGGCGGCGGCGGTGATCCTGCCGCTCCGGGGCGTGCCGCGCGGGATCGACGATTCGAAGAAGCTCGCGGCGGCCGAGCGCGAGCGGTTGTGCGGACTCATTTACTCACGGGCGCGCGTGGGCGTGGGCATCGTCGAGGCGGACGAGATCGACCGGCTCAACATCTATTGGGCGACCATGAAGGCGATGACGCTGGCGGTCGAGGCGCTGGCGGACGCGCCCGCGCATGTGCTGGTCGACGGCAACCGGCTGCCGCGCTGGGGCTGGGCGGCGACGGCGGTGGTCGGCGGCGACGCGCTCAGCCTGTCGATCGCCGCCGCCTCCGTGGTCGCCAAGCACACCCGCGACACGATCATGCTCGCCCACGCCGCGACGCACCCCGAATATGACTGGCATTCGAACAAGGGCTATGGCTGCCTCGCGCACCGCCGCGCGCTGCTCGAACACGGGTTAACGCCGCTCCACCGCCGCAGCTTCGCGCCGGTCAGGGAAGCTGAGGCGGCGCGGGCGGAGCGAACGGGTGAGCCCTGCGCCTTTCCCGCCACACCGCTACCGGTGGAGTCCGTGCCCGCCGGTGCGCCGCAACCTATAGAACTGACGCTCTCCGGTCAGCTCCGTTAACCCTATCTTCACCTTTCTCATTAACCAATGTCCGCTTGACGGAGTCCGGATCAGCCGGTTCATTCGCGCGCAGGGGGAAGGCGCATGGGGACAGTCGGACAAGTCGCGCGGGGTCTTGTCGAGGCGCTGCCGACGTCGGAGCCGCTCACGCTGCCGCTCGACACGATCATC
>CAXSEO010000209.1:0-5331 GCA_964235525.1 uncultured Sphingomonas sp.
ACCTATCCGGGTAACATCCGGCGGATGCTGGTGGCGCTGTTCGGCATCGCGGCGGGGCTGACAGTGATCTGGTATACCGCGATGTTCACGGTGCTGTCGTTCCTGCAAGGCACCTGCCACCTCGAGGAGACGGCGGCGCAGCTGATCGTCGGCGCGGGCGCGATCGGCGGGCTGGGATGGTTCATCCTGTTCGGGCGGCTCTCGGACCGGGTTGGGCGCAAGCGGCCGATCGTGCTCGGGTACGTCGCCACGCTGGTGCTGCTGTTCCCGCTATTCTGGGCGATGGGCGCGACGGCCAATCCGGGGCTGGCAGCGGCGGCGCGTCGAGCGCCGGTAGTGGTGAGCGGCCCCGCCTGCGCGTACAATCCGTTCGCGGGCAAGCAGGCGGATGCGTGCGGGCAATTGCTCGACTATTTCTCGAAGAAGGGTGTGGCCTACACCAAGTCGCGCGCGCCCGTGACGGGCGTCACGATCGGCGGCGTCGCGGTCGCGGACCGTACGCCTGCCGGGCTCGATGTCGCGCTCGCTGGCGCGGGTTACTCTCTCGCCAAGGTACGGCCGGGGGCGGGCGACGTGGTGCGGATCCTGCTCGCGCTGCTGATGGTGGGAGCGCTGTCGGGCGCGACCTATGGCCCGGTCGCGGCACTGCTCTCCGAATATTTCCCGCCCGCGATCCGCTACAGCTCGCTGTCGATCCCCTACCACCTCGGCACCGGCTATTTCGGCGGCTTCCTGCCGCTGGTCAGCCAGTACATCGTCGCGCGGACGGGCGATCCCTATGCGGGGCTGTGGTACACGATGGCGGTGGTGGCGATGGCGCTGGGGGTGACGTGGTGGGGACTGGACGAGCGCGAGCTGCGGCGGGCGGATGAGAGGAACGAGGGATGACGCGGACGCGGCTATGGACGGCGGCCGCGCTGGTGCTGTGCGCCGCGCAGGCTGGGGCGGTACCGAGGTTGCCGAGTTCGCCCGTCTTGGCTGCGGACGCCGCACCGTTCTGGCCCGAGCCGCTGCCTGGAGAGCGAGCGGCGCTACCCGCGCTGCGTGTGGCCTTCACTGCGCCCGACCCAGCCGAGCAACTCGCCGCACTCGACAAGGTGCTCGCCATGCTTCCGCAACCCACCCGGCTGCGCGGTGCCGTGCAGTGCGCGCGCGGCGGATTGCAACAGAATCTGGGGCAGAACGCGCAGGCGGCAACAGACGAGTGCTACCGCATCAATCCCGACCAGCCGTTCGCGGCGGTGAAGGCGCGGCTGGACTTCATGTCGGGGTCGCCCGGCGAGGGCGCGCGATTGCTCGCGAGCGCCATCAGAGCTGATCCGCGGATCGCGCTGAGCATGAACAGCTCTGTTTGGGAGCGGCTGCTGCGGCAGCTCGGCTATGCCGGACGTGGAGTGGATCGACAGCAACTGGTGCTGGCGCTGGCCGACACGCCGACGGCGGCGGCGGACGCAGTGTTTTACTCGGGTCTGGTCCGCGCGGCGATGCTCGACCGTATGAACCACGACGATCTCACCGGGTCCGAGGCGCTGTTGCCAAAGGTCATCGACCCCGAGGATGGATTGGCGATGCTGATCGATCGCCGGTTTGAGCCGCTGTGGCCGCGATTGGAGGAATGGGCGAACCGCGACCTGGTCATCCAGCGCGACGTGCTCGAGCGCAGCGCTCGGGCCGCGTATCATCTCGACCCAGGGCTCGACACGCGCAACCGCCTGGCGGCGGTGCTGGTGCGGACGGGACATCTGACCGAAGGGGTAGCGGTGTTGAGGAGCGCTGGGGACGGAGTGACGCCAAGGGCGGACGACGCCTTCTACCAAGGGATCGCGGCGGTGCGACTGAGCCGGTACATTGCCACCTCCGGAGAGCGCGACCCCGCGCTGGTGCTGGCACCAATGGAGCGGATGCTTGCCGGCGGCGTGACCGCCCGAACCAGCTATCTGCAGAATGTCGTCCCCAATCTCGCGATCGATGACATCGCGCTCGGACGCCCCGAACAGGCGATCGCCGTGCTCGATCGTTACCCGTCGGCGCTGATCGGCGTGAGGACAGCGCGGCGGACGGGTATTACTTTGCGATCCGCGCCTGCGCGCTCGCCCGCGCGAAGGACGTGGCTGCGGCGGCGACCGCGAATGCCGAGCTCGCGGTCCGCTATGCAAACAACAAGGCAGCGGTGGCAATGGCAACCCGCTGCACGGCGGACGATGCGACGGTGGCCGCGGCGTGGCTCGCGTCGGCGGACGATCCCGACGCGCGGTCGGACGCGCTGATGGAGATGGCGCGCGCGCGGCTTGGTCCGGCCATTGTTACACCGAACCCGCTGGCCATCGCGCCCGACGCACTACGCCGGATCGCGAACCGTCCGGAGGTCCGCGCGCGGTTCGACTTGCTCGCGCGCGACCTGCCCGCAAGCTTCAACGATGCCTGGGGAAGGTGGCGCGGCGCGGAATAGCGTGCATAGGCGTGTGCCTGTGCACGTCTCCGCCCCGCTTCGCCTGCGCCTCGATGCCGCCGCGCTGGTTAGCAACTGGCGCGCGATGGCGCGGCTGAGCGGCGCGGCGGCGTGCGGCGCGGCGGTCAAGGCGGACGGCTATGGGCTGGGCGCGCGCGAGGTGGTGCGGCGGCTGTACGCGGTCGGCTGCCGCGATTTCTTCGTCGCGACCTGGGCGGAGACGGCGGCACTGGGCGCGCTGGGGGAGGGCGCGAGCGTGTCGGTGCTGCACGGCGTGCGCCCGGCGGATTTAGCAGCGGCGACGACGCTGCCGGGTGCGCGGCCCGTGCTGTCGACCGCGGCGCAGGTCGCGCGCTGGCGCGGCACGGGGCTGCCTTGCGACGTGATGGTCGACACCGGCATGAACCGGCTCGGCGTGTCGAACGAGGAGGTGCGCGCCGGGCTGCTCGACGGACTGCCGATCGAGACGCTGATGAGCCATCTCGCCTGCGCGGACGAGCCGGGGCACGCGATGAACGAGCGGCAGGCGGCGGCGCTGGAGGGGCTGCGTGGGCGCACGCGCGCTCGGCGGCTGAGCCTCGCCAACTCGGCGGGGGTCGCGCTGGGCGAGCGCTGGCGCTTCGACCTGACGCGACCGGGGCTGGCGCTGTACGGCGGCGTGCCGGTCGCGGCGCTCGGGGGCGTGATCCGGCAGGTGGTGACGCCCGAGGCCGAAATACTTCAGCGCCGCCGCATCCGCGCGGGCGAGAGCGTCGGCTACAACGCGACCTGGACCGCGCCCGCCGATACCGAGGTTGCAATCCTGAACGTCGGCTATGCGGACGGGTATTGGCGCGGGTTCTCGGGCACCGGAGGCGCGAGAGCGGGGAAGGCGGCACTACCCGTGCTGGGACGCGTGTCGATGGACCTGATCGCGGTCGGCGTCGACGCCGCGCCGGAGTTGGCCGAGGGCGATTGGGTCAGTCTCGACTTCGCGCTGCCCGAGGCGGCGGCGCGGTCGGGGATGAGCCAGTATGAGCTGCTGACCGGGCTGGGACGGCGGGCGGAGCGGGTGTGGGCGTGACACCTGACATGACAAGGGCCGCGTCGGCGAACGCGGCCCTTGAAGTCGCGACGGCTCAGCCGGTTACAGCGTGACCCTGAACCCCGCATAGTAGGTCCGGCCGTATGGATCGTACGGGTCACCGCCCTCGTTGCCGAGCAGGCCAAGCGGAGGCAGCTGATTGGTGACATTGTCCGCGCCAATGTAGAACTGATACTTCTTGTTCACATTGTAGCTCATGCGCAGATTGTGATAGGTGATCTCTGGATAGTAGATCGTCGGATACTGATCGGCGACCGTAGGTGGGCGCCCATCGAAGGAGTTCTGTACCGAGTAACCGCCGATGAAGCCACTGGACGCCGCGATCACCTGCCGCCCGATAAACTCGAACGTGTAGCGGAAATCGATCGGTCCATGCGAGTAGCCGAAGGTAGACCGGATCCGCCACTGCGGATCACCAAGCTGGAAAAGCTGACGCGAAGCATAAGTGGGCAGCGCCGGGTTGATATAGTTGTCCCGCTGTCCGACCCACGAGACGATGATCGACGTGGCTATCTTATCTCCACTGCCAAGTGTGTGGTTATAGGCGATGTCTCCGTCGATACCATCGGTCTTCTGCTTGGCAAAGTTGACACCCGACGAGATAATCCCGTTGGTCGCGAACGTGCCATCGGAATTGCGCGTGATGAGAGCGCAATAATTATTGTTGATCCCGGTCGGACTATCGAAGCAGGAGTTGATGATCGTCTGTGGGTCCAGCGTCGAGATCAGGTTACTGACGGTGATCTTGTAGAAGTCGACCGTCAGCGACAGTCCAGGTACGAAACGCCGCGGCGTGATGACAACGCCAGCGGTGAAGCTCTCGCTCGTCTCCGCGGTCAGTTTGGGATTACCGCCAGATAGATAGGCGGTCGTCGCGGCGCGCGCGGGGGTATTGATGAAGTTCGCGGGTAGGCCGGCCGCCGCGCAGTTAGCCGCGCGGTTTGGCCCCTGGTTGATGTACGCGTTGTCACAGGGATCATTCAGGAACGCGAAGTTCTGATTGAACGGCTGATACAGATCGAGCTGGGTTGGTATGCGCACCGACTTCGAATAGTTTCCACGGAACTTGATGATGTCTGCGGGAGCATAAACACCACCCGCGTTGTAAGAATAGTTTGTACCTGCATTATTGTTGTAGTTAGACACCCGCCCGGCGCCGGTGAACTCGAGGTCACGGAAGAAAGGACGATCTTTGAGTAACGGTATCGCGATCTCGGCATAGGCTTCCTTCACGACCAGTGTCGGTGGGAAGAAGGGCTGGATCGCGTTCAGAAAGGTGAAGCCGTTCTGGACGATGTTGTCGTACTTGGAAGACGAGTTCTCTCGCCGATACTCGCCGCCCAGGACGAAGCCGATCGGACCGCCGGGCAACGAGAACAGCTTGCCGAGATCGCCCGACACATAGCCGTTGATGTCGAGTTGGTTGGAGAACTGCCGACGACGGGTAGTCAGATCGAAATAGTTAAGCGCCTGCTGGCTTGGCGAGCCATAGCCGAACAGGTTGACCGGGTAACAGGCTGGATCGACATTGGTGGTCGCGTTGATGCCACAGATTACCTTCGCACCAGCCGAGTTGAGCAGGTAATTGGCCCCGGTAAACGTAGCTGGCGCGACGATCGAGTTCGCAGAGTTGACGAAGTTATTGATGAGCAGGTTGTTCTGCGACCGGAGCTGCGAATTGAACTGGCCGTACTGAGCCGAGACGTCATACTTCCACGTATCGAGGAACGTACCGCGCACGCCGGCCACGAACCGGTACACCTCGCGTTCGGAGCGCTCCGAACGACCACCAAAGTCA
>CAXSEO010000210.1:0-5319 GCA_964235525.1 uncultured Sphingomonas sp.
GATCGCCTGTTCGAGCTCAGCCCGCAGCCTCTCCACCTCCCCCGCCAGCCCGTCTTCGGCCGGCGCTGGGCTGGCGCGAACCATCCGGTCCCATGCATCGTGGGCGACATCTCCCGAGCCGTGGCAGCACGGGGCGCCAGCAGCCCGCATCTCGCCTGTCGGGTATCGGCGCACCATCACCCACTTGTCCGTCGCGGCGCTCATGGCTGCGGCCCCCCAAGAGCGCGGGCGGCGGTGCGGAGATCAGCTACTTTCACGGGATACGCCACCTTTAGGTCGTCGTGTTTTAGCTGGACGTATTTAGCGAGGTTGGCGAACGGCTGCAGCGCCGCTTCAAGCGCCTCCACCCGTGCGGCGAGGCGGTCGCGGTCGTTCGCCAGCGCTGCGACACGCTCCGGCAGTTTGAGCCACCGCCGACCGTCCTTGCACTCGGCCTCGGCACGGTCGAGTGCGGTTTCGACATCATCGTAGCTGGAGGTGTCGCGAGACCCGTCTGGGAAAGCGGCCACGAAATCGGCGGTCAGCGGCGCATCGGTGCCGACCCTCTTCTCCTGCTCAGCCATGATGGGGAGCCTCCGGGGTGGTGGGCGGGGTTGCGCGATATATCGGGATGCCGACGAACGGCCCGTCACGCTTCGTCTCGACGACGCGGCCCGTCTCGGTGCTCTGGCACTGCCAGGAGCCGTCTGGGGCGCGGTGCTGCACAAAAGATGAAACCGTCGCCCCGTCCGTCGCCGTGGTGTCGAGGGCGGCACGGTCTCTGAGCCGTTGAGCGGCACGCAACAGCTCCTGCACCGCTGTTCCGGTCTGATGCCCACCCGCCATCTGGGCGACGATGTCCGCCGCTTCCCGCAGCCCCGCCTCAGGGGCTCGGCTCGACGCCGATGCGATGGGGGTTCTCGTACCCCATGCGCTGATCTTGCCGGGCGCAAAGGTCCGAAGCGCCTGCTTGCCGATGTCCAAAGCTTCGATCAGCCATCCCGGCTCGGGGTGCCACTCATTCGATCCCCAGAAGATGCGCATCGGAAAGATCGTCGGCGTGGTCGCTTCGCCCCGCCAGTTGGTGTAGGCGACCTGCACAGGCTCGCCGGCCGGGTCGGCTTCCTGCTCGGCCGCTAGGTTGTAACCGATGTTCGCGGCGATGCGGCTCGCGGCGGCGAACTGGTCATCGCAGGATCCGGCAAGGATCGTCTCAACCGGATCGGCCGGCGCTGTGGGCGGGGTGTCGGGCGGCGTGGGGGCGGCCGGCAATGCGGCGAAGAGGTGCGATAGATCGAGTTCGTCGCTGTACGGCTGATCTATCTTGACTGCGCCGTCTGCTACAGGCACGAACACGGCTAAGTGCCGGTCCGGCAAAAGGCAAACGCTCGCACCGGTGGCGGCCCATCGAAAGATGATCTCGCCATCTTCCGCGACGCTCACGGCAGGAGGTGCTACACCCGCCGCTTCGAGGCGGCGTGAAAAAGAAGGTTGTCCTGCATTCGATAGGGATTTGGGTTCTGGCCCATCGGACCTTCGATCAGTCATTCGATGGGGATCCCTTGTCTCTTTCGTCGTACCAAACCGGCTCAGCTTGGTGCCTGGGTTGACCCGAGTGGTTCGACGAAAGGGAAGATTGGAGGAGCGCGTCGCGAAGCTCCTTAAGGATCTCCCGGCGGTCCAGAAGGACCGACGCATCAAAGCACTCGGTTCCGCAGGACAGCGTGTAGCTCGGCCCGATTTGGTCGTACTGCTGGATCGATGCGAGCAATTCGTTCACGACGGCCCAGGCCGCGTTCTCGACGGTAATCATCTTTCGCTTACCCAAGCACGTCGGACGCCGAGCGCAGTGAGCAAATCGGCGCCTGGGCCTCGTACGCCTGTAGCAAACTCGTTCGCATGGGCGCTGTTCACGTCGTGAACGCGGCACCACTCTCGCAGACTCGGCTTGCCGACTTCGAACAGCCGTTCGCGAAGCTGCTCGTCGGTGAGTGTAGAGGAGCGCACGAGGCGGGCGTCGTTCACCGCATTTAGGATCTCGGCAACTGCAAATGCTAGCCCGTGATCTACGAAGTCGGCCTCGCGTCCGCTGTGCCCACCATGCGGGCTCGTCAGCACACCACTGGCAGGCCAATTCTCGTAGCGCCCGCCAATGCGAGCAAGAGCTAGGGCTCGGTCAAGAAGGTCCTCACTCATAGATACCGCTCTCCGCTACGGCCATGTTTGGGTCACGCGGCAGTGGCTCGAAATGGGCTCTCAGAGCATCTTTCAGATCTGCCATAGCCCAGCACGGCGTCTTGTAGAATGGACTGTCGTTTTTCTCTTCATTGATAACAGAATGCTCAACAAGCATTCTTGCAGCTTCTAGGATATCAGCCATAAGCTGATAACTGTCTTTCCGGCTCATGCGTGGCGCTCCCATACAAGCATCACCACGCCGAATGGTGGCGACGAGTTAAACTTTCCTTCAGGGTTTCCTGGCAGGCCGAAGTTGATACGGCGAGCCAGAAACGTGGTTCGAAGCGGCGACCCGATGATGTCTCGTCTCGGTTCGATCAGGTCGGTCCACCACCGCTGTTCGGTGCGGTTCGCCGGCAGCATCATGACGATCGAACGGGCAGGGAGATCATCTTCCCACTCGCGCCATGCTTTCTCGACCCATGCCCGGCAGTTGCTGAAAGGGGGGTTGCACCAGACGCTATGCCCTGCCCACGGCATTTCCAGTCCACTACAGCCGAGGGTGAAGTAGGTCTGGCACTTCGCGTTGTCGGCAGAAGCCGCGGCGTCCAGCGTGAAATGAAATCGTGCGTTCCATTCGTTGAACAGCCATGCCGGCGTAATACGCTCGTCCACTTTGTCGGAAGCGCCGCGCTTTCCAATCTGCTGCGGGTGGTTCGTGGGCGCGAAACCGATCAGCATTTCCACCTCTCCAATCTGATATCGCAGCCATCGTGCAGCTTCCTGATCTCGACGGTTGCGCGTCCGAAGAACTCATCATCGGTCAAGCTCGACGCCGTCATGAAGCTTTCCGTCATGAACGGATCGAGCTTGTCCTTCTTCCTCGGGCGCTTCGGCGGGCCGGCCGTTCCCTCGGCCTTGACCCACAGGTTCCCGAGATCGTCGCTCTTGAAGTCGAGCACCTTGATGTGCGGGAGGCGGAGCAGATCGTCGACGGGCCTCGGCGGCTCCTTCGGCTTCGGCTTCGTCACTCGGGCTTCTCCACCTTCGCCGCGGCTCGTTCGCGCTTCAATAGATCGGCCATCACGGCGGCCCGCACGATCTCCGCGACTTCCTTCTCACCGGCCGCCGTCCTGAGGCGTGCGAGGACCCCCGCTTCCAAGCGCAGGAGCATCGACTCGGGGAAGCGGACCGGTTTCGCCACGCGCCGTGTATGCGACGATATCTCCGAAGGTGTCAAAGCGATATCTCCCCGTGCCTCGATAGCGATATCTCCCGTTGACGATTACGCGATATCGTTTAAGGTCGCAAGAGAGATATCTCTTATTGGCTGTCTTCAGATGGGTACGCTGCGCTTCATCCCTGGCCTGCATCAACCTTCTGACGTGGCGAAGTCGCCGAAGCTCGCTCCAGCTTTCCTGTCGATCAACCGCGTCCGCGGCCGCCGCAAGCCGCTGCCCGGCGCGCACGTCATCGACTCCGGCGCGTTCCGCGAACTTGAGGAGTTCGGCGCCTACCGACATGAACCGGCCGAGTACGCTGCCGAGCTGCGGCGTTTGCACGAGGGCGGTATCGTCCGCGTCGAGATCGCGGTCGCGCAGGACTACATGTGCGAGCCGTTCATGCTGGCGAAGACCGGGCTGACGGTCGCCGACCATCAGCGGCTCACCATTGAACGATACGACGCTGTCGTGGCCGAGCGGCTGCCGTTCCCGATCATGCCGGTGCTGCAGGGCTACGATCCGACCGAGTACGTCGCGCACCTCCGCGCCTATGGCGACCGTCTGACCCACGGCATGTGGGTCGGCGTCGGATCGGTCTGCAAGCGCAACGGCAACCCTGCCGCCATCCTTGCCGTGCTGACCGCGATCCGCGCCGAGCGGCCCGATCTCCGTCTCCACGGCTTCGGCCTGAAGACGACATCGCTGGAGCATGCCGGCATCCGCGAATGTCTCTACTCGGCAGACAGCATGGCATGGTCGTTCGCAGCTCGGAAGCAGGGTCGCAACGCCAACGACTGGCGCGAGGCCGTGGCCTTCGTCGACCGCATCGCCGGAGCCATAGGCGGCGCCTTCAAGCCGTACCAGTTACCGCTGTTTCCGGGGGTCTTGTGACGCCCACCCCTCCCATCGCTTTCTTCGTCGCATCTCCTGGGTGAAATCTGGCACCCCGTCTGACCCGAGTGGTTCGACGAAAGGAACAAGGGATCCCTATCCAATGTCGGGAGCTACACCTGATGGCCAGAGACCGAGATCGCTATCGAAAGTCGGAGCACCGATCTTCGGCGACTGGCGCGACACCCGCGCCGCCATCATCAAGGCTTACGAGTGCATCGGCGAGACGTGGGCGCCGAACGGCGACCGACGCGAATGGGAGATCGTGGATGCCGCGATCAAGGCCGACCGCGAGGCGAGGCGTGTGCCGTGCCTCACTTGCAAGCGGGTGCTTGCCCTCGGCGAAGAGGTCCGCTGCCTCGACTGTAAATCGGTGCTCTGCGAGGTGTGTGCGCCGGGGCATTTCTGGCCGCCGAGTGGGCGCCATTCCATCGCCACGACGTCTACCGCGAGCACAGCGACGGCACGCGGATGCACCACGGCACTCTCACCGTCGAGGCCGTGAAGGCGTGGCAGAAGGCGGCTATCAAGCGTAAACGCCTCGCCACCCCCGTCCCTCCGGTCGCCGACGCGGAGGTGGCGCCGTGAGCCGCATCATAGTCTGTGGCGGTCGCCATTTCCGAGATCGCGATCTCGTAGCGCGCACGCTCGCGCCCTACAAACCCGCCTCGATCCACGAGCCCTCCGAGCACAAGATCATCCACGGCGGCGCTTCGGGAGCCGATGCCCTTGCTGCCGAGTGGGGCGCTTGCTTCGGCGTGCCGGTGCGCGAGTTCCCAGCCGATTGGAAGCGCTGGGGCCGTGCCGCCGGGCCGATGCGCAATCAGCGCATGATCGACGAAGGCAAGCCGGATTTGGTGATCGCGTTTCCTGGCGGCATCGGAACAGCCGACATGATTCGCCGTGCTCTGGTGGCCGGCCTGAAAGTGCGCAGTGCGCCAGCGACGGAAGACTACCCGGGGCGACCCTAACCCCTTCGGAACAGGGGCGAGACTGGAGCGAAGATGAGCGAGACCTGTGGAACGTGCCGGTTCCATCCCGGCCTGAA
>CAXSEO010000211.1:0-5312 GCA_964235525.1 uncultured Sphingomonas sp.
CTCGATCGACGCGTCCTTCAGCGGCAGCCGCGCCTTGGTCTCCTCGCTCGACGTGGTCGGCGAGCCGTCGACATATTGCAGCACCCAGCTGTGCAGGTCCCGCTGCAACTGCTCCGCCTCGCGCGAGCCGCCCACCCAGTCGCGGACCATGCACTTCAGGTAATGCGCGAACCGGGTGCTCGCGAAAATGTAGGGTAGTCGCGCCGAGAGGTTGGCGTTCGCGGTCGCATCCGCCTTCTCGTAACTCTTGGGCCGATGCAGCGTTTGCGCGCCGATGAAGGTCGCCTGATCGGTATTCTTGCGATGGATCAGCGCCATCAGCCCCGCGCCCGACAGCTCGGCCTCGCGGCGGTCGGAGATCGCGATCTCGGTCGGGCACTTCATGTCGACGCCGCCCTCGTCGGTCGGGAAGGTCGCGGTCGGCAGCCCCTCGACGGTGCCGCCCGACTCGACGCCGCGGATCCGCGTCACCCAGCCATAGGTGGTGAACGCCTCGGTGATCCGCGTGCCCATCGCATAGCTCGCGTTGAGCCACAGATGATTGTCGTGCGCCCCCTCCGCATCCTCCTCGAAATCGAACTCGTCGACCGGCTCGGTCTTCGCGCCATATAGCGGACGCCCCAGGAACCGCGGCAAGGTCAGCGCCATATAGCGGCTGTCCTCCGAATTGCGGAACGCTCGCCACGCGGCATAGTCGGTCGCGTCGAACAGCTTGCCAAGGTCGCGCGGGTTGGAGAGCTCGGTCCAGCTGTCCATGCCGAGCAGCGACGACGATGCACCTGCGATGAAGGGCGCGTGACTCGCCGAGCCGATCCGCGCGAGCCCCTTCATCACTTCGAGGTCGGGTGCGCTATGGTCGAAATAATAGTCGCAGGTGAACGCGCCGTAGGGCTGCCCGCCGAGCTGGCCGAACTCGGATTCGTAGATCTTCTTGAACAACGGGCTCTGATCCCACGCCGCGTCGCGGAACTGGCGGAACATCTTGCGACATTCCTCCTTCGACATGTTCATGACCCGGATCTTCATGTCCTTGCCGGTGGCAGTGTTCATGACGAGGTAGTTCAGCCCGCGCCAGGCCGACTCCAGCTTCTGGAAGTCGGGATGGTGGATGATCTGGTTGATCTGCTCGGTCAGCTTGCGGTCGAGCGCCGAGCGCATCGCATCCACCGTCGCGAACACGTCGCCGCCGAGCGTCTGCGCGTTGCTGAGCGCCTGTTCGGCGAGCGTCTGCACCGCCTGCTCGATCCGACCCTTGCGAACGTCGTCCGCGGGCTTGAACTCTTTTTGCAGCAACTGCGTGAAATCGTCGAATGCGATTTCCCCACCTTGCGGCTGTTCACTTACCTGCTGCGCTTGCGCCATCGTTCCCGTCCCATCCCGTGCTGTTCGTTATGCCGCCGCGTCATCGGTCGCTTCGGTGGTCGCTGCGCCGCCGTCGGGCTTCGCCGTCGAGATCGCCTGAAGCAGCGCCGGGTCCTTGAGCACCTTGTCGAGCAGCTCCTGCGCGCCGTTCTTGCCGTCCATATACGAAAGAAGGTCTTCAAGCTGCGTGCGCGCCTCCAGCAGCTTGGCGAGCGGCTCGACCTTTTTGGCGATCTCGCCGGGGTCGAAGTCCCGCATCGTCCGGAAGGTCAGGTCAACCGCCAGCTTGCCGTCGCCGCTCAACGTGTTGTCGACGTTGAACGCCGCGCGCGGCGCGATCGCCTCCATGCGGTTGTCGAAATTGTCCATGTCCACGTCGATGAAGTCGCGCGTCTCGGTTGGCTTCTTGTCCACCAGGCTCTTGCCCGACAAGTCGCTCATCACGCCCATCACGAACGGCAATTCGACCTTCTGACGCGAACCATAGGTCTCCACCTCATACTCGATATGGACCCGCGGCGCCCGGTTCGCCTTGATGAACTTCTGCCCGCTCTTGATCGCCATATTGACCCCCTGTCGGCCTAAACGGACCCTGCCGAACCATGGCAGCTGAACCGATTGTAATCAAACGCGCTTTCCCGCGATAGGGTTGCGCGCGCAAGTGCGTCTTTCACCAACTCGACGATCCTCCTGCCTGCTCTTCGGGCCGGGCAAGCAAAACCGTCCCGACATCGGTCAGGCTGCTGGGCGCGATGTCGCGCAGGATCGCCATGAAATCCATCGCCACCCACCCCCGCACCCGGCGCAGCGCCACCGGCACCGGGCTGGAGGGTTCCCGGCGCTGATAATATTCGGCGATTGCGTCAATCGCGCGTACGACGTCGTCGCGCGAGTCCACCCGCCCCGGAGCGCCCGATCGCGGCTCCGCCGCGGCTGCCCCGGTCACGGCGTCCGTCGGCGCCGATGCCTCAACCGCGACCTCCAGCCCCGCATGCGGGGCCAGCGCGTTGCGGATCACCTCGATCGCGTCATAAGTAGGCGTGAAGTTGGTGCCGGTGTCGCCCACCGCCGCCGCCTGCTCGGTGAGCACCACGTCGGCCTGACGGATCGCGTCACGGATCGCATCGAGTCGCGCCACCGCCGCCTGCAGCGTCTCCGCCGACGTGTCGTTGAGCACCGCGCGGAACAGGCCATAGCCCTCGGCCGCGTCGCCCTGAGCTGCAAACCGTTCGAAATCGTCCCCGGTGAAGCTGCCCAGCCGGGAATGCTCGACCAGCACGGTGCGGCGAAGCGGCCCGAGAAACTCGCCGATTCGGGTCAGCGATTCGCACGGTGCCTTGCGCCCCTGCAGGCCATATTCCTCGACCGTCGGATGGACCTCGCTCCAGTAGCGGCCGAACAGCCCCGCGAGCATCGCGCAACCCGCCTCGACCGTCTCCAGCCGGCCCAGCCGCGCGCCCGCTCGCGCGAGATACACCGCGAGCCATACGTCCTTGGTCCGGCGAGACTGATCCTCGATCAGTCGCACCGTGTCGCGCCAGTCGATCTCCGTCGCGCCCTGGCTCGCAAGCTCGAACGCCTGCTCGATCGCCTGCCGCTCGCCGTCATAGGACAGATCCTCGCCCGCGGGCGCGTCGATCGTCACTGGGGCGAGCAGCTCGTCCAGCGTCATCGGCGATTCGACACCCGACCGGCCGCGATCGAAGTAGCGGCGGTCGTCACGGGAGCAGCTCGGCCTCCACACGGCGATTGCCCGGGTCGGCCGGGCTGTGGCCGGGGAGCGGCACGTCGGGGCCGATCCCGCGCGAGAACAACCGCGAGCGGTCGACGCCTTGCGACACCAGATAGTCGGTGACCGCCTCCGCGCGTCGGGCAGACAAGCTCATGTTGGTCTGGCGGTTGCCGCGCAGGTCGGTATGGCCTTCGATCATGAATCGCTTGCCCGCCAAATCGGGGGTGAGCAGAGATTGCGCGAATACTCTGGCCGACGCGATACCCTCCCCGCTGATTCGCGCCGAGTTGCGCTCAAAGCCGATCATCAGGTCCGCACGGGAACGCACCGCGCCCGCGGTCAGCGGCACGGCGGCTGGCGGCGGCGTAACGACATGCGCGGGGGCGCGGTGGCCATAGCTGAGCGGAGCCGCCGGGTGCGCGCCCGGACGCGGTGCGACATAGCCCGGTCGCGTCGTCACCGGCGCGGGCTTGTCGGGCATCGCCCTGGCCAAGCGAAAACCCTTGGTCGCGCCCGCGTCCATAGTCACGTCGGGCGTCGTCGTCTCGCCGCCGCACTTGCCGGTGAAGGTACAGACATAGCCGTCGACACTCGGCACACTGGCCGGAGCGGGCGCGGCTATCGGTTGCGCCTGTTGCGCGATCGCGGGAGCTGCAAGCGCCGCGATCGCCATCATCGACATCCGAACGCGCATGATCATTCCCCTGTGTGCGGCATCGCCGAACGAAACGCACGTTAAGCGGTAGAGGTTGCGCCCGCAAGCCAGTCTGATGTCCCTCGGCGGGTCGGTTTTGGCCGTTGTGCCACGCGGGCACGGTCTTTATGCAGGTGCGGCTCCCCCGTACGGGCGGGCGCTGGGCAAACCGGGGGTTGGACGTGCCAGGATCGTCTTCACGCCTGACACGGATGTCGATCGATGTCGGCGACGAACAGGTGGTGCTCGAGCGGATCGAGGCGGCCGAGCGACTCAGCCGTCCGTTCACGATCGTCGCGGATATCGTCGCCCCGCTCGAACTCGATCTTCAGCCGCATCTCGGCAAGCCCGCCGCGCTCAGCCTGCTCGAGGACGAGCAGGTGTTGCGCTATTTCCACGGGCTGGTGATCGCGGGCGATTATCTCAAGGAGACACCGACCGGCCACCATTACCGGCTGACGATCGAACCCTGGACCTATTTTCTCGCGCAGAACCGCGCCATGACGATCTTCCAGGACCTGACGGCGGTCGAGATCATCAAGCAGGTGCTGGACGGGGCGGGCATCTCCGACGTCGACTATTCCAAGCTCTCCAAACCGCGTGTCCGCCGTACCTACACCGCGCAATACAAGGAGAGCCATTTCGCCTTCATCTCGCGATTGATGGAGGAAGAGGGCATCTACTATTTCTTCCGGCATGAGGCGGCGAAGCACGTCATGGTGCTGTGCGAGAGCCCGGCCGCGCATGTCGAGGGCACGCCCGCGACGCTGCAATACAAGCCCACTTCCGTATCGGTATTCGCGACCGACTCGACCACTCGCTTCGGCGATCAGAAATACGCGCTCCAGACCTGGACCGAGCGCGTGTCCACCGGGGGCGAGGTCAAGGTCACGACCCGCGACTTCGACTTCGAATCTCCCGACCAGCCCTTGTCGGCCGACCATGCCGCGCCGGGCGCGCATCCGCGCGATGCCGAGGAGGTATTCCTCTATCCCGGTCGCTATCGCCAGGAGAAGACCGGGCGCGGCGAGCAGGAGAAGACGGGCGCTGAGCGCGGGCAAACCCTGCTCGAAGGGTTGCGCGCGCAGCGCCGCCAGCTCGCGGGCACCTCGCAGGCGGGGGGGCTAACTTGCGGCTATCTGATGACGGTGGAGCAGCATCCGGTCGCGCGGATGAATGGGCGGTTCCTGCTCACCTCCACCTTTCACAGCATCGCCGCCGAGGCGTACCGCTCAGGCCAGCGCGGCGACGAGATGGTGTTCAACGTGCGCGTCGAGGCGATCCCCGCCGACACGCCGTTCCGCGCGGCGCAGTCGACGCCCAAGCCCGTCGCGCATGCCGATAGCGGCACCGTCTCGGGCCCGGCGGGCGAGAAGATCTACACCGACGAGCTCGGCCGGGTGAAGGCACGGCTCAACTGGGACCGGTCGGGCACGCCCGGCGAAAAGGCGAGCTGCTGGATGCGCGTCGACCAGAATGGCGGGCTCGGCAATATCGACATCCCGCGCGTCGGCGAGGAAGTCC
>CAXSEO010000212.1:0-5287 GCA_964235525.1 uncultured Sphingomonas sp.
CCGATCTGCGCCGCCGGGCCGAGCACTTGGCGAGCCTCGCGCGGGTCGCCGTCCTCCTGCCCGAGATGCACCCCGTCCGCGCCGACGCGCTTGGCCAGGCTGATCGAGTCATTGACGATGAACGCGACGTCGCGCGCCGCGCAGATCTCCCGTAGCGGCGCGGCGAGCCTCGCCGCCTCGTGCTGGTCGACGCCCTTGACCCGAAACTGGAACGCCGCGACCGGCCCCGCGTCGAGCGCGCGCGCGAGCCGGTCGGGGAACGCATCGCCGACCTCGAGCGGGGAGACAAGGTAGAGCTGACACGGCGGACGGCGGCTGTCGCGTTGGAATCGGACGGCGAAATCGGGGTCGAGCGGCCCCAGCGGGTCATCAGTCACGTGCGCACTCGTACCGCCTCAAGCGCCGCTGCGAAACCCGCCGGATCGTCGAGCCGGTGCGCGACCGCAAGGACGCCGCGTCGCCCCGGCAGCGGCGACGTGAGTTCGACCAGCACGTTCGGATAGCTAATCAGCGCGCAGTTCAACACCGTGCGTCGCTTGAGTTCGTCCGCGCGCCACTCGGTCCTAAGCCGGCGCACCTGCACGATCGGTACCCGCACGCCCTTCAGCCGCCCCGCGCGCATTACCAGCTCGTCCTCGTTGACCAGCACCGGCAGGCGACGCATCGACACGATGCCGAACGCGAGCCAGCCGATCACGCCTAGCGACAGCGTCGAGAGCGCGACCGCGCCCCACAGCGTCCAGTGAGCGAGAACGGCATGAGTCACCGCCAGTTCGGCCGCACAGAGGCACACCATTGCCCAGAGCGGCGGCACGATCACCCCGTAGGTGAAGGCGCGCACAGCCCCGATCACGTGCCCACCACCGCCAGCAGAAACCCGTCCCACTTCTTGACGCCAACGGTCTGCACCGCCGTCGCGGTCAGACGGGGCTCTGCCGCCACCGCCTCGAACAGCGCGCGGGTGCCCAGCACGCGGGGGTCGGTGTTGTCTGCATCGATCAGCGCACCCTCACGGATCACATTGTCGACGATAATGGTCGTGCCCGGCCGCGACAGCGCGAGCGCGTGGCGAAGATAGGTGACGTTGCTCGGCTTGTCCGCGTCGATGAACACCAGATCGAACGGCACCTCGCCCGCCGCGACCATCGCCGCCAGCGTGTCCGCCGCAGGGCCGACGCGGATGTCGACCCGTGCGCCTACGCCCGCTCGGTCCAGATTTGCGCGCGCCACCGCCGCGTGGTTCGGCTCCAGCTCCAGCGTGACGAGCCGGCCATTCTCCGGCAGCGCGCTCGCCAGCCAGATCGTCGAATAGCCGCCCAGCGTGCCCACCTCCAGGATACGCCGCGCGCCCGCCATCGTTGCGAGCAGTTGGAGCAGCTTGCCCTGCACCGGCGCGACCGCGATGTCGGGCAGCCCCGCCGCCGCGCTGTCCGCCAGCGCGGCGTCGAGCACCGGGTCGGCCCCGAGCAGCCGTTCCTCAACCCACGCGTCGGCCGCCGCCCAGCGCTCGTCCTGCGGCTCGGTCCGCTCGACCATAGCTCAGGCCGGCTCCGCCACCTTCTGCACCGAAGCCGCATAAATCTCGTCGATCGCCTCGCCCAGCGCGCGGTCGAACTCGGCGTCGCTCATGTCGTGGCGCAGGTCGGACAGCAGCGCGCGGCTGAAGCTCGCGATCACGCCCTGATTCTTCGCCAGTTCCTCGCACGCCTCCGTCCGGCTATATCCGCCCGACAGCGCAACCACGCGCAGCACGCGCGGGTGCCGGGTCAACGGCAGGTACAAATCGGGTTCGGCGGGCAGCGACAGTTTAAGCATCACGCTCTCGTCGCCCGGCATCGCCTCCAGCGCCTTCGTGATCTCTTCGACCAACATCGCGTCCGCCGCCGCGCGTTCCGGGCTTTTGATGTTCACCTCCGGCTCGATAATCGGCATCAGCCCGTGTGAGAGCACCTGCTGCGCGATCTCGAATTGTTGCTTCACCACCGCCGCGATGCCTGTCCGGTTCGCGAGATTGATCACCGACCGCTCCTTGGTGCCGAACACGCCCAGCCGCTTCGCGCGGTCGAGCAGCGCGTCGAGACCCGGCATCGGCTTCATCAGCTGGACGCCGTCCGCCTCGGTCTCCAGCCCCTTGTCGATCTTGAGGAACGGCACCACCCGCTTGTCCGCCAGCGCGGTCGCTACCGGCTTACCCGCCGCCTCGCCGTCCATCGTCCGCTCGAACAGGATCGCGGCGATCACCTTGTCGCCGGTGAAGGCGGGCGAGGTGATGATCCGCACCCGCATCTGGTGGATGAGGTCGAACATTTCCTCGTCGCTCGACCACGAACCCTCGGCGATGCCGTAGCCCGCGAGCGCCTTGGGCGTCGACCCGCCGCTTTGGTCGAGCGCGGCGATGAAGCCCCGGCCTTCGAGCATGGTGGAGAACATTTCGGCGAACTGCATGGCGGACGGTCCCTTGGCGGATGATTTGCCCGGCTGTTAGCGGGCGAGGCTGGGCCGGGCAACGGGCGGTGGGCTTGACGCTAGGCGAGCGCCCCGCTTCATTGCCGCGACGAACAGGGGGTAGTGGATGCGAGCGTGGCTTGCGGCGGCGGCGCTGCTCATGACGGCGGCAGGTGTCGACGCGCGATCGATCCAGGCAGGCGACGTCGCGCCCGATTTCCGGCTCAAGCTGGTCGATGGCTCGACCGTGTCGCTGGCCGACCTACGGGGGCAAGTAGTGGTGCTGAACTTCTGGGCGACGTGGTGCGTGCCGTGCCGCAAGGAGCTGCCGCTGCTCGACAGCTATTATCGGCTACAGCAACCGCATGGCCTGCGAGTGTATGCTGTCACGACCGAGGACTCGCTGCAGCTCTACCAGCTCAAGCCGCTGTTTCAGCGAATGGCGATCCAGCCGGTGCGTAGCGTCAAGGGTCCGTATCAGGTCATGTCGGGCGTACCGACCAACTATGTCATCGATCGTTCCGGTCACGTCCGTTACGCGAAAGCAGGCGCGTTCGACCTCGATCAACTGAACTCGGTACTCGTGCCGCTGCTGAAGGAGCCGGCGCCGCCGCCAGCGAGCTAACGGGTGAGCGCCGCGACCCCGGGGAGCTGCTTGCCCTCCATCCACTCGAGGAATGCGCCGCCGGCGGTCGACACGAAGGTGAAGTCGCCCGCCACTCCCGCCTGGTTGAGCGCCGCGACCGTATCGCCGCCACCCGCCACCGACACCAGCCCGCCGCTCACCGTCAGCGCCGCCGCGGTGCGCGCGAGCGCCACGGTTGCGGTGTCGAACGGCGGTGTTTCGAACGCGCCGAGCGGGCCGTTCCACACCAGCGTCCGGCAGGTCTTGAGCACATCGCCCAGCGCCTCTGTCGCGACCGGGCCGATGTCGAGGATCATCTCATCGCCCGCGACCTCGTGGACGTTGACGGTGCGCGTCGGCGGGTTCGCCCGAAACTCGCGCGCGACCACCACGTCATAGGGGAGATGGACGATGCAGCCCGCTCGGTCCGCTGCCGCCATGATCTCTTCGCATGTCGCCGCAAGCTCATGTTCGCAGAGGCTTTTGCCGACATCGACGCCTCGGGCGGCGAGGAAGGTGTTGGCCATGCCGCCGCCGATGATGAGGTGGTCGACCTTGGCGACGAGGTGCCGGAGCACATCGAGCTTGGTCGACACCTTCGCTCCGCCGACTACCGCCGCCACCGGGTGCTCGGGGCTGCCGAGCGCGCGCTGCAGCGCGTCGAGCTCCGCCTCCATCTGCCGCCCAGCGAACGCAGGCAGCTTGTGCGCGAGCCCCTCGGTCGAGGCATGCGCGCGGTGCGCGGCGGAGAATGCGTCGTTGACGTACAGGTCGCCCAATCGCGCCATCATCGCAATGACTTCCGGGTCGTTCCTTTCCTCGCCTGCCAGGAAACGCGTGTTCTCCAGGATGGCGATGTCGCCCGGCTGGAGCGCCGCTACGGCGTCGGCGGCCCCGTCCCAGTCGACGAACCGCACCTCGCGCCCGAGCAGCAGCGAATAGGGCCGGGTCAGCAACGCGAGCGACAGGTCGGGGTGGCGCTGGCCCTTGGGTCGCCCGAAATGCGCGAGCAGCAGCACGATCGCGCCGCGGTCGGCGAGTTCGGTCACCGTCGGCAGCGTCGCGCGCAGTCGCGTGTCGTCGCTCACCGCGCCATCCTGCATCGGCACGTTCAGGTCCTCGCGCACCAGCACGCGCTTGCCGCGCACGTCGCCCATATCGTCCAGCGTCTTGAATGGTTTGCCCGTCATTGCTCCACCTCGATCACATCACCCACATTGATCCACCCGCCCGTCAGCACCCGCGCGCAGGCACCGCCGCGCCAGTCCGGGATCAACGCCGCGAACAGCCCCGGCGTCACCGCGTCCATGCGTTTGCACGGGTCATCCTCGACCGTCACCTCCACCACCACGTCGCGCCCGATTCGCAGCCGCGCACCCGGGCGTTGCGGCAAGTCGAACCCGTCGACCAACAGGTTGCACCGCCGCTCCCACCACGGCAGCGTCAGCCCGAGCTCGGCGGTTGCAGCATCCCAGTCACGGCGCTCCATGAGCGTCACCTGCCGCTTGCCCGATCCGCCCTGCTTCAACACGCCCCGGCAGTCGCCGACGATGCCGAGCGCAGGCGTCACCTCGCTCCGGTCGAGCACCACCATCGGCCCATGGCGAACCGGCTTGCGCGCGATGCCGGATAGAACGCCGGTGCGGGTGGACAGCCTGTTCTCCCAGCGAACGACACCGGCGTCGGCCCGGATGCTAGCGTCCATCAAAGCAGCGCGGCCATCGCCCTTCCGGTATCGACCATGCGGTTCGAGAAGCCCCATTCATTGTCGTACCAGCTGACCACCCGCACCAGCTTGCCGTCGATCACCGCCGTCTCCAGGCTGTCGACCGTCGACGAGGCGGGCGTGTGGACGATGTCGACCGATACCAGCGGCTCGTCCGAATAGTCGAGCACACCCTTCATCGGTCCTTCCGCCGCCGTCTTGAGCAGCGCGTTGACCTCCTCGCGCGTGGTGTCGCGCGCGGGGGTGAAGGTCAGGTCGATCAGGCTGCCGTCGGGCACCGGCACGCGGATCGCGGAGCCGTCGAGCTTGCCCTTGAGCTCAGGCAGCACCTCACCCACCGCGCGCGCTGCGCCCGTCGTGGTCGGAATCATGCTCATCGCCGCCGCCCGCGCGCGGCGCAGGTCCGGGTGGATCTGGTCGAGGATTTTCTGGTCGTTGGTATAGGCGTGGACCGTCGTCATCAGCCCGCGCTCGATCCCAATCGCATCATT
>CAXSEO010000213.1:0-5274 GCA_964235525.1 uncultured Sphingomonas sp.
CGTGCGATCGGCATCGACCCGCTGCTGCACGACATCCGCTTCGTCGAGGACGACTGGGAGAGTCCGACGCTGGGCGCGTGGGGGCTGGGCTGGGAAGTGTGGTGCGACGGGATGGAGGTGACGCAGTTCACCTATTTCCAGCAAATGGGCGGCTTCGACTGCAAGCCGGTCGCGGGCGAGCTCACCTACGGGCTCGAGCGGCTGGCGATGTACATCCAGAACAAGGACAGCGTGTACGACCTCGCGTTCAACGACGCCGGGGTGAGCTATGGCGACGTGTTCCTCGAGAACGAGCGGGAGGCGAGCGCGTACAGCTTCGAGGTCGCGGACACGGAGGCGCTGTTCGATGGCTTCCGCAAGGCGGCGGCGGAGAGCGAGCGGTGCCTGGCGCGCGCGCTACCCATTCCCGCCTACGAGCAGGCGATCCGGGCGAGCCACACCTTCAACCTGCTGCAGGCGCGCGGGGTAATCTCGGTGTCGGAACGGCAGGCGTATATGGGCCGCGTGCGCGACTTGGCCAAGGGCGCGTGCGCGGCGTGGATGGAGAAGCACGGGTGGGCGGCTTGAAGAGAAGCAAGAAGGCCCTCACCCTTCCGCCGCTGCGCGGCTCCCTCCCTCTCCCGCTTGCGGGAGAGGGAAAGGCGCGAAGCGCCCGGGTGAGCGCCTGTGCCTGACTTCCTTCTCGAACTCCGCTCGGAGGAGATCCCTGCGCGGATGCAGGCGCGGGCGCGGGAGGACCTCGCGCGGCTGTTTGCGACGGAGCTCGCCAAGACGGGGCTGAGCGCGGGGGAGGTGGTCACCTACTCCACCCCGCGCCGGCTGGCGCTGATCGCGCACGATCTGCCCGCCGAGACCGCGGCGGTGGCGGACGAGATCAAGGGGCCGCGCGCCTCCGCGCCCGCGCAGGCGGTGGAGGGTTTTCTCCGCAAGACCGGGCTGACCCGCGAGGCGCTGGTCGAGCGGGACGGGGTGTTGTTCGCGGTGGTGAACAAGCCCGGGCGCGCGACGGCGGACGTGCTCGCGGAGGCGATCCCGGCGATCGTCCGCGCGTTTCCCTGGCCCAAGTCGATGCGCTGGGGGGCGGCCTCGATCAGCACCGAGTCGCTGCGCTGGGTTCGGCCGCTGCACGGCATCGTCGCGCTGTTTGGCGAGGAGGTCGTGCGGGCCGAGGTGGCGGGGATTACCTCTTCGGCGACGACGCTAGGGCACCGCTTCCACCATCCCGGCCCGATCACGCTCGGCGGGGCGGGCGACTATGTCGAGAAGCTGCGCGCCTGCCACGTCATCGTCGACCAGGCGGAGCGCGAGGCGCTGATCCGCGACGGCGCGGCGCGGCTGGCGGCGGAGGCGGGGCTGGAGCTGATCGCCGATGAAGGCCTAGTGGTCGAAAATGCCGGGCTGACCGAATGGCCGGTGCCGCTGCTCGGGCGGTTCGACCCGGCGTTCCTGGCGGTGCCGCCCGAGGTAATCCAGCTCACTGCGCGGGTGAACCAGAAATATCTCGTGTGTCGTGGGGCGGATGGCGCGCTCGCGGACGCCTTCGTCTGCACCGCCAACATCGACGCGGTCGACGGCGGCGCGGCGATCGTCGAGGGCAATCGCAAGGTGCTCGCCGCCCGGCTGAGCGATGCGCAGTTCTTCTACGAGCAGGACCTGCGCGTGCCGCTGGAGGAGCAGGCGGCGAAGCTCGACCGGATCGTGTTCCACGAAAAGCTCGGCACGGTCGCCGACAAGGTGGAGCGGGTTGCCAAGCTGGCCCGCTGGCTGGTGGAGGAGGGGATTGTTCCTGCAACCACCGCATCGAGAGCGGCTGGCACCCAGTTCCCCGGCGAAGGCCGGGGCCCAGTCACGATGCCAATACCGAACGAAGTATTCCGCTCACAACCGCCGGCGGAACTGGACCCCGGCCTTCGCCGGGGAACAGAAGACCTCGCCGCCCTCGCCGAGCGCGCCGCGCGCCTGTGCAAGGCGGACCTCGTCACCGGTATGGTGAGCGAGTTCCCCGAACTGCAGGGCGTGATGGGCGGCTATTACGCCCGCGCGCAGGGAGAGGACCCCCAAGTCGCCGACGCGATCCGCGACCACTACAAGCCGGTTGGGCAGGGCGACGAGGTGCCGACCGCGCCGGTGACAGTGGCGGTGTCGCTGGCGGATAAGCTGGATAGTATCATTGCCTTTCACTATATCTTGGAGGGTCCAAGCGGCTCCCGCGATCCGTTCGCACTGAGAAGGCAAGCGCTCGCGGTTCTTGCAGTCCTACAAGCGAACCTCCTGAACTTACCCCTAAGCGATGCAATCTTTGAGGCGAGTGTTTATCTCGGGATGCAGGGGTGGCCATTTCCTCACCCGCGGACTCGAGACGAGTACTTGCTGAGTAGGTCGGAGATCGAAGCACGCCTAGACAGAACTGCCTTGCCATTAGCTGTTGAGAGCCTCGCGGTGGAGGATTTGCTGGCGGCCCGTTTTGTTCTCGCGACACACGACGTGAATCGATTCTTCGCCGACCGCCTCAAGGTTCAGCAACGCGAGGCGGGCGTTCGCCATGACCTGATCGACGCCGTGTTCGCGCTCGGGGGGGAGGACGACCTTGTCCGCCTGCTCGCGCGGGTGCGGGCGTTGCAGGGGTTCGTGGGGACGGAGGACGGGGCGAACCTGCTCGCGGGATACAAGCGGGCTGCGAATATATTGAAGAAGGAGGGGTGGGGTGAACGTGCTCCCCTCTCCTCTGAGGAGGAGTTGGGGGTGGGTACCGAGCCGCCAGGCTCGGGTGCTGCGGCTGACGGTAAACCCGGCGCTGGCGCGCCGATACCCACCCCCGGCCCTCCCCTACAAGGGAGGGGAGAGCTCGCCCCCGCCGAAGCGGCGCTCATTGCCGCGCTCGACGCCGCGGAGCCCGCCGCCGAGGCTGCGATCGCGCGGGAGGATTTCGAGGCAGCTATGACCGCGCTCGCCATCCTCCGCGCGCCGATCGATGCCTTCTTCGAGCAGGTCACCGTCAACGACCCCGACCCCGCCACCCGCGCCGCTCGGCTCGACCTGCTCGCGCGGGTGCGGGCGGCGGTGCATCGGGTGGCGGACTTCTCGCGGATCGAAGGCTGAGGCGTCCCGCTTCGGCGCGGGCGCGCGGCCCCGGGCGGTTCGCATTTATGCGACGGCGCTGCTACAAAGCCCGCCGCACCCCAACAGATCAGGGAACATCAGAACAATGGCGACCGCGATCCGGGCTGGCCAACCGCAAGCGGACGAGCGTTATGTCTATCGCTTCGGCGGCGGCGCGTCCGACGGCGAGGCCGGTAACAAGAACCTGCTCGGCGGCAAGGGCGCGAACCTCGCCGAGATGGCCTCGATCGGCCTGCCCGTCCCGCCCGGCTTCACGATCTCGACCGCCATGTGCACGCGCTTCTATGACGAGGGCGAGCGCTTCCCCGACGCGCTGACCCGCCAGGTCGAGGACGGGCTCGCGCATATCGAGGCGATCACCGGCAAACGGTTCGGCGACGCCGCCGACCCGCTGCTCGTGTCCGTCCGCTCGGGCGCGCGAGTGTCGATGCCGGGGATGATGGACACGGTGCTCAACCTCGGGCTCAACGACGCGACCGTCGAGGGGCTGGCGGCGACGTCGAATGACGCGCGCTTCGCGTGGGACAGCTATCGCCGCTTCATCCAGATGTACGCGGACGTGGTGCTCGAGTTCGACCATGGCGCGTTCGAGGAAGCGCTGGAGGTGGCCAAGGAGGACCGGGGCGTGTCGCTCGACACCGAGCTTTCCGCCGACGACCTCCGCGCACTGGTCGCCGAATACAAAGGGCTGGTCGCAAAGGAATGGGGCAAGCCGTTCCCGCAGGACGTCCACGACCAGCTGTGGGGCGCGGTCGGGGCGGTGTTCCGGTCGTGGCACTCGGACCGCGCCAAGGTGTACCGGCGGCTGAACGACATCCCCGGCGGCTGGGGCACCGCGGTCAACGTGCAGGCGATGGTGTTCGGCAACATGGGCGAGACCAGCGCTACCGGCGTCGCCTTTACCCGCGACCCGGCCAAAGGCGACCGCGCTTATTATGGCGAGTTCCTGATCAACGCGCAGGGCGAGGACGTGGTCGCGGGTATCCGCACCCCGCAATACCTCACCCGGACGGCGCGCGAAGAGGCGGGCGCGAAGGCGGCCTCGATGGAAGAGGCGATGCCGCAGGTTTATGGCGAACTCGCGCGCGTGTTCGACACGCTCGAGACGCATTACCGCGACATGCAGGACATCGAGTTCACCGTCGAGCGCGGGCAGCTGTGGATGCTCCAGACCCGCTCGGGCAAGCGCACCGCCAAGGCGGCGCTCCGCATCGCGGTCGACATGGCGAACGAGGGGCTGATCACGCGCGAGGAGGCGATCCTGCGCGTCGATCCGGCGGCGCTCGACCAGCTGCTCCACCCGACGCTCGACCCGAGCGCGCCGCGCGACGTGATCGCCAAGGGGCTGCCCGCGTCGCCCGGCGCGGCATCGGGTGCGGCGGTGTTCGATGCGGACACCGCCGAGCGCTGGGCGGCGGACGGCAAGGCGGTGATCCTGATCCGCACGGAGACCAGCCCCGAGGACATCCACGGGATGCACGCCGCTAAAGGCATCTTGACCGCGCGGGGCGGCATGACGTCGCACGCGGCCGTGGTCGCACGCGGCATGGGGCGGCCATGCGTGTCGGGCGCGGGCTCGCTCGCCATCTCCGCCAAAGACAAGGTGATGCGGGTCGGCGGGCGCGAGCTGCGCGAGGGCGATCGGCTGACCATCGACGGCGCGACCGGCGAGGTGATGGCGGGCGAGGTGCCGACCGTGCAACCCGAGCTGTCGGGCGACTTCGGTACGCTGATGGGCTGGGCGGACGCGGTGCGCCGGTTGAAGGTGCGCACCAACGCGGACACGCCAAACGACGCCCGCACCGCGCGCGAGTTTGGCGCGGAGGGCATCGGGCTGTGCCGCACCGAGCACATGTTCTTCGAGGCCGACCGGATCACCGCTGTGCGCCAGATGATCCTGGCGAGCGACGAGGCGGGGCGGCGCGCGGCACTGGCCAAGCTGCTCCCCGAGCAGCGGGCCGACTTCGCAGGCATCTTCGAGGTGATGGCCGGGCTGCCCGTCACCATCCGCCTGCTCGATCCGCCGCTCCACGAGTTCCTGCCGCACGAGGAAGCCGAGTTCGCCGAGGTCGCGCGCGCGACCGGGCTGGAGGTCGAAGCGTTGAAGCGCCGCGCGGCCGAACTGCACGATTTCAAATCGATGCTCGGCCACCG
>CAXSEO010000214.1:0-5267 GCA_964235525.1 uncultured Sphingomonas sp.
CGCGCGCCGCGGCACTGGAAGCGATCGATCGCGCTCGGCGACAGTATTGCTGCCTGGTAGCTGGCGGGCCAGACTGTGTCGGATAGTGTGCGCCCCGGCGGACCGAGATAAATGCAAGCGACCGCTTCTTGAAGCTTTGCACTGTGATCGGTCACGAACACCCGCATCGGCCAGCCCATCGGGTGGGGCAACCGCGCCAGCCGCATCTCAGCGAGCACCGGTTCTGCCACAGCGGCGGGGGCCGGGAGAAGCAGCTCCAGCCGTGTCCGCCACAGGCCATCGCGGCTCGATCGACGGCGTAACACCTGCTCGACGCGCGCGTCCAACAACACGCTGGCCTTGTCGGTGCAGATGACGTCTGAGCGCACACGCGGCAGACAGCTTGGATCGAACCGCGCAACCAGGTTGACGTCAGTGAAGCGGAACAGGCTGTCGGTATCCGCGCCGGGGTATCTGCCCGGTCCGCCTAATCGGTCGAAGTCGAGCGCGAGGCAGCGCGCCGTATTCGCTTCGGCGGGCGTCGTCTCGATCGGGCACAAGGAACAGCCCCGGTTCCAGCACTGGTCGACCTGCCCGGTCAGCCGCACCTCCTTGCCCGCGTAGGCGTCCGGATCGGCGAGCACCGCGTCGATCGTCGCCGGGACGGGCATTGCGGCCGCCGCCGCCGCGAGCGCGAAGCCAAGCATTATACCCCCTCCAGTGCCTTTGCGCGCCGCCGCTGCACCGAGCTGCCGATGCCGAGCGCCTCGCGATACTTCGCCACCGTGCGCCGGGCGATGTCGAAGCCCTTGGCGCGCAACAGATCGACCAGCGTGTCGTCGCTCAACACCCCCACGCCCTCACCCGCGATCAGCGCGCGGATCGCGCTGCGGACCGCCTCCGCCGACACCGCGTCGCCGCCGTCCGCCGCGGGAATCGCGCTGGTGAAGAAGTATTTCAGCTCGAACAGCCCGCGCGCGCAGGACAGATATTTGTTCGACGTCACGCGGCTGACGGTCGATTCGTGCATGCCGATCGCGTCGGCGACGGTGCGGAGCGTCAGCGGCCTGAGGTGCGCGACGCCGCCGAGGAAGAACGCCTCCTGATGGCGGACGATCTCGCTCGCCACCTTGATGATGGTGCGCTGGCGCTGGTCGAGCGCCTTGACCAGCCAGTTGGCGCTGGCGAGGCAGTCGGACAGCCACGCGCGCGCCGCCTTGTCCCCGCCCGCGGTCAGCTCGGCATGATAGCGCCGGTCGACCAGCACGCGCGGCAACGTCGCGGCGTTGATCTCCACCGCCCAGCCCGCGCCGCGCCTCGCGACGAACAGATCGGGCACCACCGCGCGCGCCGGCTCGCCGCCATGGCGGCAGCCGGGCTTGGGGTCATACGCGCGCAGCTCGCGGATCATGTCGGCGAGGTCCTCGTCGTCGACGCCGCAGATTCGCTTCAACCGCGTCCGCTCGCCGCGCGCGACGAGATCGAGATGGTCGAGCAGCCGCGCCATCGCCGGGTCGCAGCGGTCCGCCTCCCGGGCCTGAAGCGCGAGACATTCGGCGAGGTCGCGCGCGCCGACCCCGGTGGGGTCGAGTGTCTGGATCAGCGCCAGCACCGCCTCGACGCGCGCCAGCGGCACGCCGAGCCGGGTCGCGACCTCCAGCAGCGAGGCGCGGAGATAGCCCGCCTCGTCGATCTGGTCAATCAGGTGCGCGGCGATGAACCGATCCGCGCCGTCGACCACCGCGCCCATCTGCGCGAGCAGATGGTCGGCTAGGCTGAGCTCTGCCGCGGGTAGCGCGTCGAGGTCGGGCGCGTCCTCGCCCGCGCCACCACTTGAGGGTCGACCGCCGTCCAGCGACATGCCCGACAGGTCGGTCGGCGAATCGTCGCTGGCGCTCGCGGGGTCGAGGTCGAGCGCGGCCTCGCCCCCGGTCGCGCCCGTTATGTCGTCCGCGCCCGCCGGTTCGGTCGGCTCCGGGGCGACGGGGGCGGCGACCACCGGCGAGTCGCCCTCGGCGGGCGCGACGTCGAGCAGCGGGTTGCGCTCGATCTCCTCGGCGATCACGCCCTCGATCTCGAGGTTGGACAGCGCCAGCAGCTTGATCGCCTGCTGCAGCTGCGGCGTCATCACCAGCGATTGCGACTGGCGCAGATCGAGGCGTGGCGCGAGAGACACCTGTTGTCAGGCTCGCCGTTCCGGTGCCGCCCATCGGCGAGAGCCGATCAAAGACTGAAACTCTCGCCCAGGTACAGCCGCCGCACGTCCGCGTCCGCGACCAGCTCGCGCGGGGTGCCGGTGAACAATACCCGGCCGTCATAGATGATGTACGCGCGGTCGACGATGTCGAGCGTCTCGCGGACATTGTGGTCGGTGATCAGCACGCCGATGCCGCGCTGCTTCAATTGACAGACGAGGTCGCGGATGTCGGCGATCGAGATCGGGTCGATGCCCGCGAACGGCTCGTCGAGCAGCATGATCGACGGGTCCGCCGCGAGCGCGCGGGCGATCTCCGCGCGGCGTCGCTCGCCGCCCGACAGCGCCATCGCGGGCGCGTCGCGCAGCCGCGTCAGCCCGAACTCGCCAAGCAAGCGCTCGAGCTTGTCCGCCCGCGCGCGCGCGTCCGGTTCGGCAAGCTCGAGCACCGCCGAGATGTTCTTCGCGACCGACAGCCCGCGGAAGATCGAGGTCTCCTGCGGCAGATAGCCCAGCCCCAGGATCGCGCGGCGATACATCGGCAGGCCGGTGATGTCCTCGCCGTCGAGCATGATGCGGCCTGAATCGGGCTTCACCAGCCCCATCACCGAATAGAAGCAGGTGGTCTTGCCCGCGCCGTTGGGGCCGAGCAGCCCGACCACCTCGCCATGCGCGACGCTGACCGACACGTCGGAGAGCACCACCCGCTTGTCATAGGATTTGGCGATCGAGACGACGTACAGCCCGTCGCCCCCGCTCGGCGCGTTCGGGCCGGGCCGGATGGCGGACAGGGTGGCGATATCGTCCATGGGCGGCCTTGACCTCGCAGAAGCTGGTTAACTCTCCCTAAACGCGCGCGGCCCGGCAGGGAACCGGCACGATGCGTTCGCAGGACGGTGTCCGCGGGCCGTGGAGGTAGCTGACGGATTTGGATGTTGGCGTGACAGCACTCGCGACACGGCGACGCGTCTTGCCGCGAAACGTACCGATCCGGGCTATTGCCCCTCGCGCTTGGGTACGGAGAACGTCCCCGTCACCCGGCCCGACGGCGCGGTCCTGGTCACGCCCGCCGCCGCGCCGCCACCCCCCGGCACGCCCGCACCGTCGATCACCGCACGCCCGGTGTCGAGGTTCAGCGACAGCCGCGCGCCGTTCACCGTGTTGCCGTTGGCCTGGCGCAGCGTCACCGCGCCCAGCATCGTGATCACCCGGCGGGTGAGGTCGTACACCGCGAAGCGGCTGGTCGCCGTCTGGTCCGGGCGGCGCACCACCACGTCGCCCGCCGCGTCGAGCCGCGTCGCCTGCGGCGAGCCGCCGCCCGCCAACTGGCCGGTATAGGCGATCGTCATTCGCTGCGCGGTCAGGTCCATCTCCGCCTGGTGGACCTGGACATTGCCGGTCAGCACCGCGCGGTTCGCCTTGTCCTGCAAGTCGATATGATCCGCGCCGAAGTTGATCGGCGCGGCCGAATTGTGGCGCGACTGCGCGAACACGACCGTCGGGACGAGGAGCAGCAGGGGAACGATGGCGCGCATCGCCGCTATCTCGCGTGTCCCGGCGTGATCCGCAAGCGCGCGTGCCCGTCAAGCTGCACGTCGCGCGTCCCGAGGTCCGCGCGCATCCGGTCGGCGCTGAACACGCCTTGCGGCACCGTGCCCGTCGCCGCGCCGCCGCTCACCATCCGCCGGGTCTTGAGGTCGAGCGTCGCATCGCGCGTATCGAGCCGATAGCCGCGCGGGGCGAGCACGCGCACCGGGCCGTCCATCGCCAGCCGTTCGCCCGTCATGTCGTAGCGACCGCTGTTGGCCTGAACCGTCGCGAGGCCGTCCGCCAGCGTCAGGTCGGCGGTGAGCCGCTGCAGCCGGACGAGCGGGTCGGCCTGGCTGTGCTGCACCGCGGAGCCCGCGTTGAGCGAGAACGGCTGCCCCTTGGCATCGTGGCCGCGATAGGTCGCGGCCTCCGCGCGCAGCCGCTCGTGCGCCATCGCGACCTTGTTGCGGTCGAGCACGAAGCTGACATCGCTGCCCCGCGTCAGCGGCGCCATGACCAGGAACGCGGCGAGCACGCCCACCCCCATCGGCAGCGCGACGGCGGATACCCGGACCAGCCGGTCGTGCCGCCCGCCCGGCGCCGCCCATTGCTGGCGCGCGCCGCGCGCGCGCACGGCCAGCTCAGACATGCGTTGGTTCGTTCACGCTCGTGGAGTGCGACACACGCTCACACATGCGCGAAGATGTCGATCTCGGGCCAGCCGGCGAGGTCGAGTTCGGCGCGGTGGGGGAGGAAGTCGAAACACCCCTGCGCCAGCCCCGCGCGCCCCTCGCGCGCGAGCCGCCGGTCGAGCTCCTCGCGCAGCCGGTGGAGATAGCGCACGTCGGACGCGGCATAGTCCTTTTGCGCGTCCGACAGCTCGGGCGATCCCCAGTCGGAGGATTGTTGTTGCTTGGACACCTCGACCCCGAGCAGCTCGCGTACCAGCTCCTTCAGGCCGTGCCGGTCGGTATAGGTCCTGACCAGCCGCGAGGCGATCTTGGTGCAATAGACCGGCGCGGCGACCACGCCGAGATAATGCTTGATCGCGGCGAGGTCGAAGCGCGCGAAATGGTACAGCTTCACCCGCCCGGGGTCGGCGAGCAGCGCCTTGAGGTTGGGCGCGGCATAAGGCGACTCGGAGCTGAAGCGTACCAGATGCTCGTTCGCGCCGCCGTCGGACAGCTGCACCACACACAGCCGGTCGCGCGGCGTCACCAGCCCCATCGTCTCCGTGTCGACCGCGATCGCCGTGCCGGGCGCGAACACGCCCTCAGGCAGGTCTTCCTCGTGCAGAAATACGCTCATTGCCCGCGCCGTAGCGAGGGCGGCGCGCGCGCTCAATGCCCGCGTCACGATCCCGCTGTGCCATCCTCGCCACGCCCGGGCAAGATTCGAACGCATTTCGCTACTCGGTGTCGAATCTCCCTCGCGGGGCGCGCGTGAATGCGGTATGGCGAGAATGTGGCGCGCGGGCTCGCGCCGACAGACCTTCGTTCGTCGTCCGGCACTCGGGGTCTTGGTGGAACATCGACGGACGGACCGGGAAGACTGACAGGGTATG
>CAXSEO010000215.1:0-5254 GCA_964235525.1 uncultured Sphingomonas sp.
ACATAACCGTCGCGGGTGCGATACATGCCAGAAGGGACATATAGCGGCATCGTCCGCCCGCCCGTATCGACCCACTCCATGATTTTGGCGGCCTGAAAAGCGGCGGCAGACTGGGCCAGGCTGATATCAAGATAGGAGCCCCCGCCGAAACGCAGCCGGCGTATCAGCGCGGCGGCGATCGCCTGGAAAGCGTAGAGCCCCGTCAGCCCGTCCACGACGATCATGCCGCTGCGATGCGGCTTGCCGTCAGGCGTGTGGTTCATGCGCATCATGCCCGAATAGGCCTGGATCAGCGCGTCGGTCGCCGGGGCGCGGGCATTAGGGCCCTGCTGGCCGTAACCCGAAATAGAGGCATAAATGACGTCCGGATTGGTCGCGCGCACGCTGTCATAATCGAGGCCCAGCTTGGCCATGACGCCGGGGCGATAGCTTTCGACCACGATGTCCGCCTCTGCCGCCATGCGCCGCGCCACGTCGATGCCGGACGGCGACTTGAGGTCGATCGCGATCGAGCGCTTGGCGGCGTTGAAGGCAAGGAAGTGGATCGTCTCCTGGTCCACACGGCGGCCCAGCACCCGGCCCCAATCACCGTCGATCGGCTCCACCTTGACCACGTCGGCACCGTGCAGAGCCATCAACATGGTCGCGTGCGGGCCGGCGACGCCTTGGCCCGCGTCGAAGACTTTCAATCCCGCGAATGCCTGCCCCGTGAATGCCTGATCAGTCATATCACCGCCTCCAAACCAGTCACGCCCGCCTCGCGCGCGACCATGCCCGGCCCGACCGCAGCCCCTGCCCTGCCCAGCGCCTCGATCTCGGTCTGGTCGAGGCCGAGCGCATCGCGCAGCACGGCAAAAGTATGCTCGCCATGGCCAGGCGCGCGCCCTGCGGCGGCGAGCGGCGTGTCGGCGAAGCGCATCGCGGACGCAATGTCGGGAAAGCCGCCCTGCGGGCCGGGTAGGGAGGACGCCATCGCGCGCGAGCGGATCATCGGGTCGTCGAAGGCCTGCGACACGGCATTGACGAGGCCGCCCGGTACGCCCGCACGCCGGAATTTCTCGGCCCAGACCGCGCGCGTGTCCCGGCGAAAGGCCGCGCTGATCGCCGCGAGCAGCGGCTCCGCATTAGTCACCCGCCCGGCCATATTGGCGAAACGGGAGTCGCTCGCCAGGCCGGGATCATCCAGCACGTCGATCGCAAGCCGCTGAAAGAAGCGGTCATTGGCGCAACAGATGAAGACGTCGCCATCCGACGCGGCGAAGCGGCCGAACGGCTGAGCCATCACGCTGCCGTTCCCCGCGCGGACCGGGTCGTGGCCGTCTATCAGATAGCCGATCCCCTTGTAGCTCAGCAGCGCCATCGCCTGATCAATCAGCGCGAGCTCCAGCTGCTGCCCGTGTCCGGTCCGCCCCCGCGCGACCAATGCGGCGAGCACCGCATTGGCCGCCATCATCGCGGTCGTGAGGTCCACGACGGGCAGCCCCATGAGCACGCCGTCGCTTTCCGGCCCTCCGTTCAGCGCCATGAGCCCGCTTTCGGCCTGCACGACCTGATCGAAGCCCGCGCGCGACGACCAAGGCCCATCGCGCCCATAGGCGGAGATCGAGCAGGTAATCAGTCGGGGGTTGTCGACGGCCAGCGTCGCGTGATCAAGGCCGAAGCGGGCCAGCACGCCCGCCGAGTAATTTTCAATCACCACGTCCGCGCGCAGCGCCAGCGCGCGGGCGATGTGACGGCCTTCCGGTTGCGCGAGATCGAGCGCCACCGCGCGCTTGTTCCGGTTGACCGCCAGAAAGGCCCCTCCCATGCCATTGATTGACGGGCGGAGCTGGCGAAAATCGTCGCCGCGGCCGTTATTCTCGACCTTAATGACGCTGGCCCCCAAATCGCCGAGGATCATCCCGGCGTAAGGGCCAGCGATGAAATGCCCGAACTCCACCACCTCGATGCCGTCAAGCGGTGCCGGGCCGGGCTTGCGCGCGGGCGGCGGCGGCAATGGGACCGGGCTCATCGGAAACTCCTCTCGCGCAGGCGGCGGCGATGCTCGATCATCGCTCCCGAGTTGAATACGGTTGCATCGCCCACACGGTCAAGTAGAAATGGACAGACCATTAGGAGAGCGCAAGCGTGGACGATACCAGCCTGATGATCGCCGATACGATGTCGCGCCTGCTCGATGCGCGCGAAGGCGAACCAGACTTCGTGCCCGGCGTCGCTGACGCGGTCGCCACGGCTCGACTGGAGGAACTCGGGCTGGCGGAGGCCATGGTAGCGGAGGAGCTGGGCGGATCAGGGCTGCTTCCGGCGGACCTGTTGCCGACCTTGCGCATCCTTGGCCGCTTTCTGGCGTTTGTCCCAACCGCGGAGCGTCTCCTCGCGCGCTGGCTGTCGAGCCTGGCCGGCGCACCTACTCCGTTCGACGTTGTCGCCGGGCACGCAACCATTGATTTGGTGCGAACGACCGATGGAACGCGCTTGCGCGGCATCGCGCAGAGGGTTCCATGGGATAACGATGTATCCACGTTCGCGGTCACGATCGGCGAGGCAGCAGGGAATGACACGATGCTGCTGCCCATCGCTTTGTCGTCGGAGCAGAAGCTGTCGGTCACGATCGGGCACACGCTGGCCGGCGAGGCGCGCGCGACCGTCGAGTTCGATGCAAGGGCGCCCGAGGGCACTGGCCGGATCGAGGGGCTGACCGGCGACGGCTTTCTCGCGCTGGGCGCGGCCATTCGCTGTCAGCTGATCGCGGGCGCGCTGACGCGGGTGCTGGAATTAACGGTGCGGTATGTCGGGGAACGCAAGCAATTCGGCAGGTCGCTGGGCCAGTTCCAAGCGATCCAGCATCAGGTCGCGTCGATGGCGGGCGAGGTCGCCGCGGCCCAGGCCGGAGCGGACGCCGCGGCCGCAGGCTTCGGCGTCCCACCTGACATCCAGGCGATCGCGGCGGGCAAGATCAGATGCGGCGAGGCGGCCGGCAAGGTCGCCGCACTCGCACACCAGATTCATGGCGCGATGGGCTATGCGGCCGAACACCCGCTGCATCGCCTGACCAAGCAGCTCTGGACCTGGCGGGAAGAATGGGGGTCGGAAGGTTACTGGGCTGGCGTGCTCGGCCGCGCGGTCATGGCGCGGGCGGACGTCTGGTCGTCGCTCGCCCCCATCACGGAGCTGGCCGATGCTTGACGCAGTGCGTTTCGCGCCGCCGCCGCCGCTCGCGGCGCCCGACCTGCGCCGCGAGGTCCGCGCCTTTCTGGCCGAGCAGCTCGCTGACCTCCCGCCGCGCCGCCGGGCGCTTAGCTGGATGGGCGGTGATCCCGCTTTCAGCCGATCGGTGGGCGCGCAAGGATGGATCGGCATGACGTGGCCACGTCGCTATGGCGGCCACGAGCGAAGCGCGCTCGACCGCTATGTCGTCATGGAGGAGCTGCTGGCCGCAGGTGCCCCGGTTGGCGCGCACTGGATCGCCGATCGGCAAAGTGGCCCGCTCCTGCTCCAGCGCGGCACCGAAGAGCAGCGCATGCGGGTGCTGCCCCGCATCGTGGCGGGCGAATGTTTCTTCTGCATCGGCATGAGCGAGCCGGATGCCGGATCGGACCTCGCGGCGGTGCGGACCCGCGCGGTCGAGGTGGAGAACGGGTATTTGGTCAACGGGACGAAGCTGTGGACCACGGGTGCCCACCTCGCGCACTACATGGTCCTGTTCTGCCGCACCGGCAAGGCGGCGGACGAGCGCCGGGCCGGTACCAGCCAGTTCCTCCTGAACCTGACGACCCCCGGCGTGACGATCCGCCCGGTCACGGACATGACGGGCGCGCACCATTTCAATGAGGTGGTGCTGGACGACGTCTTTCTGCCCGCCGATGCGCTTATCGGCAGGGCGGGCGAAGGCTGGGAACAGGTCATGAGCGAGCTTGCGCTTGAGCGCAGCGGGCCCGAGCGGTTCTTTTCGTCCATGGAACTGCTGAAGCAGCTATGTCAGGTGATCGGCCGGGATCCGAGCGACCAGGCGGCCGAGGCGGTCGGCCGGATCGTGGCGCATGTCATCACGCTGCGGCGGCTCTCGCAATCGGTAGCCGGAATGCTGGAGCGCGGTGAGAACCCGTCGGTGCAGGCCGTTATCGTCAAGGATCTTGGCGCGACACTGGAGCAGGAGATCCCAGAGATCGCCCGTCGGCTCGTGGCCGTGGAGCCGGACATGGGTGCAGCGTCGGAGTTCGCGGCGACGCTGGCCGTCACGCTGCTCACCGCGCCCTCCTTTTCGTTGCGCGGCGGCACGCGCGAAATCCTGCGCGGGATCATCGCGCGCGGTCTAGGCCTGCGCTGACGGGGCGGACGGGCGCAAGTCGATGGGTGCCCTATCCGCGCCACCCCCGGCCGCCGGCCCGGCCAGGGGATGGCTCGCCACATAACGCTCCAGCGCGTCCATGTGACGCCGCAACCGATTTGCCGCGACATCGGGATCGCGCTCTCGCATCGACTGCACGATCAGCCGGCGCGCCGACACGAACTCGGGCAGCACTTGCAGTTCCGTGCGGTGCAGCAGCTCGCGCACCGTCCCCCCCAACGAGGCGATGAGCAGCGTCAGGATCTCGTTGTGCGCGGCCATGCCGAGCAGCTCGTAGAAGTCGCTGATGGCAGTGATGGCCGTTTCGGCATCGCCAGTGGCGTAGCTGCGCTCGGTCCGGTCGATATTGGCGTCCAGATCGACCAGGTCGCCCAGCGTCGCGCGCGCGCAGGCCGCACGGATGGCGGCGGACAACAGCGCGCTGCGAACCTCCGTCAAGCAAGCGATCGGCACCTCGGCGAGGAACAGCAAATCGTTCAGCGATCGCGTCAGCCCGTCGGAGCTTACCTGGCGAACGAACGCGCCGCCGCTCATCCCTAGCTCGAACGACAATAGCCCCGACATTTCCAGCGAGCGCAGCGCCTCGCGCACCGCCGCCCGGCTGACCTGAAGCTGCGCGGCGAGGTCGCGCTCCGAAGGGAGGCGATCTCCTGGCCGAATCCGCCCTTGCGCCAGCTCGGCGCGGATGCGATCACAGACCTGTTCAAAGGCGCGCGGGCGCTTTGGTTTGGCGGATGGCGCTTGCCGGGGTGCGTTTGACAAATCAGGGGCCTTAGCTGGACGCGGCGAAAGCTCGATCGCGTTGCTCTGCTTGGGTAGTCGCCTTCGAATGTCAAACGCTTCGCTCGGCCAGCTGACGTTGCCGCCCAAGCGCCCGAACACGGGCGATACGCTTCTGGCCGCGGC
>CAXSEO010000216.1:0-5214 GCA_964235525.1 uncultured Sphingomonas sp.
GCCCCGCGCGAGGCGAGCAGCGAGCCCTGCATCGCGATCTTGGCGACTACCACGCGTCGCCACAGCTGCTTGGCAAGCGGTCGTCCCGCCTCCCATTGTGCGCGCATCTTCGCGCCCTGTGCGTGGTGCCCCGCGAGCGGCAGCGTGACCGCGACCGGTGAGTGGTTCGACGCGCAGAACACGATCGGCGCGCCGCGTTCGGCGAGCGCCGCGACGACGTTGCCGGTCCAGTTGACGCCGTGCGCGTGGACGATCACCGCCGCGATATCTTCGAACGCGACCCGCCCAACCTCCTCGCGCCCACCTTGTTCGGACGCGCGCGATACGATCAGGAAGCCGCGATGGACCGACAGGCTGGACCCGTCGCTCGCGATATCGACGATCCGCTCCACCGCCTCACCCCCAATGGGAGGCTAGGGCAGGGAAGCGCCGCTGTCAGCGCGGGCCGGGGTCGAACACCCTCCCTAATGGATCAATCCGGACTTGACGGGCCTTCATTTTTTTCAACGTTCCCCCCGACCCATAAATGTATTTGAACGGGTCGGATTCATTGGGCGTAGCGTCGCGGGTCTTGAGAGCGCCAGCTTCGGATGGCGGTGCGAAGACGATCTCTCCTTTTGTTGCAAACTTGACCACGCGCACCAGTTCTCGCGGGCCGCCGTCACGTTCGATCGCGATCACATCGTTCTGATGCAAGCTGAGAACCCGTTTGGCTGCCGGATGGGGCCGATCCGCAGGCGCAACCTGGTGGGCGTCGAACATCGTAATCACGCTGCATCGAAGCGTACCGTCTCTGGCCTTCCAACTCGTCACCCATTTTCCGTCGGGCATTGCCCAAACGTCAAATCGCGCGTTCGCATCGCCCTTGTAGCCCTTGTACGCGCGCCCGTTCTTGTCGCGGATCGGGATTACATTGAGCGGCTCGCGCACGCGGACGCGGCGGATGCCCTTGTAGTCGGGGTGCTCGTCGCGAAAGCGGGCCAGCGCCTTTTCATATTCCTTGCCCGTCAAACCGTCGGTCGCTTGATGGAGTGCGTCGCGCAGCACCGGGTCGGGGATCCGGTCCGGATTGGTCAAGTCTCCGGGCTTGAGGCTCATCAGCGGCACGCGGTGGACGACGATCGGCGTCTTGCCGTCGGGAGCGGTGTCGCCGGTGAAGCCATAGGCGGTGTCGTTGTGGAGCCGCCCTGCGGTGGTGTCATGCCCCGGCTTTGGCTTGCCCTGTCGTCCGTGGTCCGGCTTGTGGCTGACCGTGACGGCGGCGAGCTTGTCGCGCAGATCATCGCGAAAGGTCTCCCACGGTTTTTTAAGATCGGGGAACAGCCGGTCGAGGTCGCGGTCCTCCGCCTGTCCGGCGGTTCGTGCAATTTCCTGGAGCAGACCCCGCGTCGTCACCGCCGTCACTGCCGCGTCGATCGCGTGGTGGCGATGGTCGAGCCGGTTCTTGGGCGCATCACTATGCTTGTTCTCAACGAAGTTGTGGTCGGCGAGCAGGCTGTTGAGTCCCCAGAGCCGACGCAGCATCGCGGTCATCCGGCCGGGGATGACGTAGACGCTGCCGTCGTCCTTGGTCGGGTACAAGCTGCGGAGATACTGACCCGCGAGCCGCGACAGATACTGCGTGTCGGTGAGCTGGCGGGCGATGAAGCCGCCGTCCTTTTCCACCCGCGCCATCGCGTCGGGGCCGAAGCGCCATTGCTTGCTCTTGTGCAGCCGCGCCACTTGGGCGGTGATCGTGTCCCAGCGGTCGGTGTCGCCCCACTTCTCCCACGGCGTCTTGTTGCCCTTGGCACGGTTGCAGCCGCGATGCGCGACGACCTTGTTGCCCGCGCTGTCGTCGAGCGAGCGCGAGTAAGGGATGATATGGTCGATGTCCGCGCCGCCCTGCGCGTCGAACAGCAGGCGGATGCCGATCGGCTCGCCGCAATAGGGGCAGCGGCGGTCGAGCGGATTGTTGGGGTTCAGCTCCTCCCACATGCGGAGCAGCATCCGGTTCGCGCCGGTATCGGCGAAGCCTTCCTGCTGGAGCTTGGTCGACCGCCCCTGCGCCGCCAGCGCGTCGCGGCGGATACGCTTGTTGTGCTCTTCCTTGTCCTTTTCGTTGAGCTTGAGTTCGCGGGCGAGCTCGACGACGATCTCGTCGGGGCGGCCGTGGACCTTGATGACCGCGTTCACCAGCTTCTCTAGCTGGCGCAGGCCGATATGGACGGTGGGGTTGGTGATCTTGCCCCAGCGCTTCTCGGGCGGGTCCGACGGAAGCTGGGTGCCGGGCGGAATCTCACGGGTCAGCAGCTCGCCATAATAGGGCAGCTGCGGGAGGATCTCGCCGGTATCGAACTTAGAGTGATGCCAACCGCAGCGCTCAACCGCTTGATTGTAGGTGATAGGCGAACCGTCGTCCTGCGCGGTCTTCAGTTGTTCGAAAATTAGCCGCGTCGCCGTTTCGCCCAGACGACCGAAACCTTCGGGCAGCGTAGCCTTCGCGGCCGCGTCGGCGTGGTCGTCGTCGAGCCCGCACTCATCGGTCAGGAAGGCGTGGAGCTTGTCCGGGTCCTCCTCATCCATGATACGCTCGACGATCAGCCACTGGCGCTCGGGGCTGAAGTTCGGCCAGGCGTTTCCGAATCGCTTCGCGTCCTTCATCGTCGCGAACACTTCGTTGCCCGCCAGTTCGGTCCGGGTCTCGCTCGCCTTGTTGAAGCTCTGCCCAGACTGGAGCTTGAGCTTGCTCGCTAGCGAGGTGAACGCGATCTTCCGTTTCTCGCGCAGCTCCTTCACTAGCCGGTCGCGTTCATCCATCGTCAGCTTGCGGTTGGGCGCGCCGGGAGTTGTTACTTCGAGCTGGTTCACCTCCTCGTACAGCCGCCGCTCCTGAAACAACGGGTGCGCCTTGGGCAGGCGCTTCTCGCTGGTGACGAAGGTACAGACGCCCACCTCCTGCTCTTTGAGCGGCCGCTGGAAGAACAGGATGCGGTGGAGCGCCGCGCGCGCGGTCTCGGTCAGCAGGGCAGGGTAGTGCTTGGCTTGCTCCTCCCAGATGCGCTCGAACTCGTACTCGTAATGGCGACGCTGCGGGTAAAAGTCGTATCCCTGCGCGTCGCTGTTCATCCGCACGCGCTTGGTGTCGCGGGCGGCGAGGAACTGGCCAAGCGTATCCGCGCTCTCCTCGGCCATCGCCTGGTCGAGCGCTCTCGCGCCAGTGGCGATCTTGCCGTCCTCGTTATCCTTGGTCTTGCGCTCCGCCTTGCGGTTCGACTTGAAGCCGCGGCGCTGGTTGAGGTGGAACAGCGCGCGGCCGATCTCGTATGGCTCCAGCCGCCGGTCGAGCGCCTCGGCGCGCAGCTTGTAGGGGTCAAGGTCGGCGAGCAGCTTCGCCTCGTCCGCGTCGGCGGGCATCAGCTTGTGCTCGACCAGCGTCTCCAGGAACGCATCGCGCCGCCCGATAAACCGGTCCCGCCGCCGCCGCGCCGAGCGCGCGTCGCGGCGGTCGACCGCGAGCGAAGTGCCCGACTGCGGATCACGTCCGTCGGAGAAGATGCGGACGCCGATGTCGACGATGCGCTTATCGTCCTCCGTCAGGCACCAGCCGATGCTGTTGTGCCGATATCGAGTCCCAGTCGCCGCGCCATCGTCGCTCCCCGTCGCCGGACGCCCCCCGCCGTCCCGAGCGCAATCTGCCCCGCGCGAACAAAAAGGGAAAGCAGGATTCGGCGCGGGTGCCTGCGAAGATCATGCCCGTTTCGGATGTGAAAAAGCGGTTGACGCCGGAGCGACGATCCGCTTTATCAGGAGCGTTCAGAAATCGCAGGCTGGCTGTTAACAAGCAGTTTGACTGCACCAAATAAGGGCGATCCTGCGGGGTCGCCTTTTTTGTATCTGCGCCGCCGCGCGCTCACCAGAAGCGGCTGCCTGGCACGCCCTTGAACGGTCCGGCCAGATCGGCGGTGATCCAGCCGCCGTAGAAGCCGCCCGGCTGCGGCGCCACCCGCTCGCCGTCAACGAGGCACGCGTCGAACGGCGCGGCGTAGAAGGCGAGGTGGTCGTGCAAGCTCGCAAAGGCGGGCGTCGGCGCGGGGTAGGACCAGGCGACGTCGCGCAGCACCTCGTCGTCAACGATCACGTCCCAATACACCGCGTGGCCCTTCCACTCGCAGAACGACGTGCGGGCGGAGCGGCGCAGCAGGTCGGCGCGGACGTCGGCGGGCGGGATGTAATAGGTCGGCGGGTGGCTGGTCTCCAGCGTCCGCACGCTCGCGCGAGTGTCGGCGATCGTCACGCCGCGATGCTCGATCACGACGTGGCGCGCGCTCGGCTCGGCGGTCGCCGGGCGCGGAAAGCGCCACACGCTCTCCTGCCCGGGACCGGCCGGGTCGGGCGTCACCCGGCGAGGTAGCGTTCGAGGTCGTCGCTGCCGCCGATCCGTTCGCCGTCGATGAACACCTGCGGCGTGGTCGCGACGTTCTGCTTTTCCTCGAACGCCTCTACCTCCTCGCGCGAGCGGAGCAGGTGCTCGTCGATCTGGTAGCCCGCCCGCTCGAGCATCTGTTTCGCGCGGACCCCGAACGGGCAGGTCTCTTCGGGGAGCACCATCCGGTACAGCGTTGCGGTCTTGTCGGTCGGCATGAGTGGCGTCCTTCGGCTGTATTCAGGCGGTAAACGCCGCAGCCCGCGTTTCGAGCCGCTCCATCAGCATCGCGCGCACGTCGACGCGCGCGCGCAGCCTGGCGGCGAGCAGGGCGGTGCCGCTGATCTTGCGCTGGACCAGCAAGGTGCCGATCGGGGGGACGTGCCAGGTCGCGCGGTCCCTGAGCAGCGGCGTCGCCTCCTCCCGCAGCACGCCGATGAACGCGCGGTCGCCGAAGTCGAGCGGGCCGGGGCGGGCGAACTCGGCCAGCACGACATCGATCAGCCGGTCGATCAGCGCGCCGTGCGCCGCCACCGCGTCCGGCCCAAGGAACCCGCCCGCCACCGCCGCCGCGCGCACCGCGTCGCGGTCGCCCGCCAGCGCGGCGATCAGCACCCGCGCGTACGCCTCGCTCGTCGCCGCGTCGACCGAGCGCGCCGCGCCGAAGTCGAGTAGCACCACGCGCCCGGTGTCGGGCTGATAGCGGTAGTTGGCGAAGTTCGGGTCGGTCTGCATCGCGCCGAACTGGAACAGTTCGCGCAGCACCAGGTCGATCACCGCCCGCGCGACCGCGTCGCGAACGTCCTGGG
>CAXSEO010000217.1:0-5194 GCA_964235525.1 uncultured Sphingomonas sp.
CATTGGCACAAGCCTGCTGTCAGGCTTTTTTCGATAGCACACTGAACAGGGGGAGCAGCGTGTTGGGCAGGATCGCGTCGATCCTGCGACCGCCGCTGGCGATCTCGGTGCAGCGCGAGACGATATGCTCCACCACCTCGTCGCCATAGCTCAGCACGATGTCATGGTTGGCCGCCACCCGCCGCCTGATGCGGTCGAGCTGCAGCCGCACGATCCCCGCCAGCATCGTCGGGCTGAGCGGGTAGTAAGGCAGCACCAGCAGTCGCCCCAGCAACGCGGGCGGGAACACCTTGAGCAGCTCGGGCCGCAGCGCCCCCGCGAGCCCCTCCGCGTCGGGGGCCATCTCCTCGTCCTCGGTCAGCGACATGATCAGGTCGGTGCCGACGTTCGAGGTGAGCAGGATGACGGTGTTCTTGAAGTCGATATGCCGCCCTTCGCTGTCGTTCATGAACCCCTTGTCAAACACCTGGAAGAACATCTCATGGACGTCCGGATGCGCCTTTTCGACCTCGTCGAGCAGCACCACCGAATAGGGCCTGCGCCGCACCGCCTCGGTCAGCACCCCGCCCTGGCCATAGCCGACATAGCCCGCGGGCGCGCCCTTCAGCGTCGAAACGGTGTGCGCTTCCTGGAACTCGCTCATGTTGATGACGATCATCGAGTCGTCACCGGAGAACAGCAGCTCCGCCAGCGCGTGCGCGGTCTCGGTCTTGCCGACTCCGCTCGGGCCACAGAGCATGAACACGCCGACCGGCTTTTCGGGGTTGTCGAGCTTGGCGCGGCTGGTCTGGATGCGCTTGGCGATCGCCTCCATCGCATGACCCTGGCCGATCACCCGCGCGCGCAGCTTGTCGGCGATGGTGAGCACCGAACGAATCTCGTCCTTGACCATCCGCCCGACCGGGATGCCGGTCCAGTCGCCGACGACCGACGCGATCGCGTCCGCGTCGACGACGCCGAACACCATCGGTGCGTCGCCCGCCGTCTCGCGCATCGCCGCCAGCGCCTCATCGAGCGCCTCGCCCCCGCCGCCGTCGGCGAGCGCGTCGCGGGCGGTCTGAACGCGAGCGAGCGCTTGCTTCTCGCGTTCCCACTTGGCCTCGACCGCGGCCACCTCGGTTTGCGCGTCGGCGATCTCCGCGTCGAGCTTGGTGAGCCGATCGTCGGCGCGGTAGCGCCCCGCCGCCTCGCGCTCGACCACGTCGCGCTCGACCAGGAGCAGCTCAAGACGGCGGCGGCGATCCTCCACGGGCGCAGGGGTGGCGTGCTGCGACACCGCGACCCGCGCGCAGGCGGTGTCGAGCAGGCTGACCGCCTTGTCGGGAAGCTGCCGCGCGGGGACATAACGCTGCGAGAGCGTTACCGCCGCCGCGACCGCCTCGTCGAGCACCACCACCGCGTGATGCGCCTCCATCGCGGGCGCGACCGAGCGGAGCATGTCGATCGCCTTGGCGGTCTCGGGCTCGCCGACATCGACCGGCTGGAAGCGACGGGTGAGCGCGGGGTCCTTCTCGAAATACTGCCGGTACTCGGCATAGGTGGTCGCCGCGATCGTCCGCAGCCGACCCCGGGCGAGCGCGGGCTTGAGCAGATTGGCGGCGTCGCCCGTCCCCGCCTGCCCGCCCGCGCCGACCAGCGTATGTGCCTCGTCGATGAACAGGATCACCGGCACCGGCGATCCCTCGACCTCGTCGATCACCTGCCGCAACCGCTTCTCGAACTCGCCCTTCACCCCCGCGCCCGCCTGCATCAGCGTGACGTCGAGCGCGCGCAGGGTGACACCCTGCAGCGCGGGCGGCACGTCGCCGTCGACGATCCGGCGCGCGAAGCCTTCCACCACCGCCGTCTTGCCGACCCCCGCCTCGCCGATCATGATCGGGTTGTTCTGGCGGCGGCGGAGCAGCGTGTCGACCACCTGGCGGATCTCCGCGTCGCGGCCGACGATACGGTCGATCTCCCCCGAGCGCGCGCGCGCCGTCAGGTCGACCGAGTATTTCGCCAGCGCCTCGCCCGGCCCGGCGGGACCGGCGGGCGTGGCCTCGCCACCCACCTCGGGCGCGGCGGCGGCGGGGGTGGTCGTCTCGGCGGACGCGCGCGTGACGGCCGTGAACTCCTCGCCCAGCCGCCCTGCGTCCACCTTGCGCCACTCGCCGCTGATCGCGAGCAGCGCGTTGCGAAGCCCCGGCGTCAGCAGCATCCCGTAGACGAGGTGCCCGGTCCGCACCTTGCCCGCGCCGAACTGGAGCGAGGCGTAGAGCCAGCCCTTCTCGATCGCCTCCTCGATCGCGGGCGCGAAGTCAGAGATCGCGGTCGCCCCGCGCGGCAGCGCGTCGAGGCTCGTCACGACATCGGCGGCGAGCCGCGCGTCGTCCATGCCGAACGCGGCGCGGATCGCGGCGAGATCGCCGCGCGGGTCCTGAAGCAGGACGTGGAGCCAATGGACCAGCTCCACATACGGGTTGCCCCGCATCTTGGCGAAGCCGGTGGCGGTCTCGATCGCCTTTAGCGGCGCGGTATCTAGGCGTCCGAACAGCGCGGCACGGCTGATCGCGGTCATGGCATGTCCCCCTTGCGATGCGCGCGGCGCGACAGATGCGCGTCGGCGCGGATGCGATCACTCTGCCCGGGCGAGAGCCATCCCGTCCAGCCCAGACGCGCGCGCCCGTCGAGCCGCGCGGGACGGGCATGGCGTTCGGCCATCTCGATCATCAGATCCCATTCGAGGTGGCTCGGCGCGAACGCGTCGAGCGCTTCGGAGGCGATGCGAAACCGCTCACCGTCGGGAAGCAGCGCCTCGTACTCGCGCATCGTGTTCGCGCGTATGACGATGCGGAACGCATCGGACGCGACCCGCGCCCGCGCGCCCGCCAGCGCATCGACGCCCAGCATCGCGAACCCGCGCCCGAGCCGGGTCTGGTCTTCCGCCTCGACCTCGCGCCAGCGCGGTTGATATTCGAGCAGCGTCACCGGCTGGCGGAGCAGGTGGCTGAGCGCGTCCTCGATCCCGACCGCGCTCCGGCGCGACGCGAACAGCGCCGCATAATGGAGCCGCGCGCGCGCCGGGAATGCCGCCCGCTCGCCCACCCCCTCCGCCGCGCCGGTCAGCAGGCCGAGATAGCCCGCGAAACGGTCCTCGTCCGGCCGATCCGCCTGCGCGGCGGGCTGCGACTCGGCCCAGGCACGGTAGAAAAACTGTAGCATCCGGTTGGCGAGCAGGTCCAGCCAGCGCCCGAACGGCCGCGACCTCGCGTAGCGGCGCTCGAAGTCGGCGAACTCGGTCAGGTGCGACGGCAACGCACCCATCGGCCCGGTCAGCCCCAGCCAGAAGCCGTGGACGCGCGCGCGGCCCGCTACCAGCTCGACCGATTCGATCGTCGAGTCGGGAAAGGCGAGGCTCGGCACCTGCGCCAGGTCGGCGACGCTCTGATCGGGCCGCCGCGCGCGACCGATCCGGGGCAGCTCGGGCGCGCGCGCCTCCGCCCCGCGCAGCACGGGAAACAGTCCATAGCGACGCGCGCTCGCAGCGGCGTCGGCGAGGAACGTCAGATGCTGTGCTGGCGGCCTATCCTCGGCGGCCATCGCGCGAACTCCCCTTCTGCGGCGCTGCTGACATGCGTTTCGGTGAACGAGTTAACGCTGGCGAACTCAGCGAGAAAGCGCTCGGCCACCGCGCTGAACAGGAACATGCGGCCGCGATCGAACGCGCCGTCGTCGAGCCGGAGCCTGATCCGGTGGCCGCGCGCGATCGCCATCCGGTCGAGCCCGGGCACCCGGCGCGCGACCTTCGTCGAGCTGATCCCCAGTACTCCGTCGACCTGCCGCCGCAACGACGAATCGTCCTGACGCCCGTACAGCGCAAGATGGTCGCGCAGCACGCGCGGGTCATCGCCCTCCTCGGGCGCGAGCGTGGCGTAGTTCGGGGTGAGGTGGCCGATCACGCGCCAGGCCGCGTCGCCCAGCCCGAGCGGCGGGCGCGGCCGGGTCGGCGCGCGCAGCACGCTGACCGCGCGGACGGGGATGCCCGACACCGTGAAATGCTGGTCGCCCCGGAAGCTGAGCAGCTCGGGCAGCTCGCGATTGGTGACCAGCGCGCGCACCGCGAGCTCGTTGACCTGATCGAGCCGCGACGGGTCGCCGGGCGCGGACAGGCTGATCCAGGTCTCGGTGCCGACATAGTCGGTGCGCTTGCGGAGCCGCTGCTCGCGCGTCGACAGCCGCCGGGGCCGCAGCTGGGTGGTATAGAACAAAGCCTCAGACCAATCGTACAGCAGCGCGCCGAACGAGTAGAGCGGGGCCACGGTCTTCGGGTCGACCTGTCCGTGCTGGTACGCCTGGACGTCGAGCACGCGGAAGATCTCGAAGTCGAGCGGACGCGTGCGGTCGGGGACGACATGATGCTCATGCTCGAAGCGTGAGACCTGGACCCGGCCGAGCTGCTTTTCGAACAGGTTGATCGCGGGCGTCGCGTGAAGGCGGAAATTGGCGGGCTGCACCGCCTGGTGGAGTACCGGCGCGCTGCGGCTGAACAGCAACACGACATCGCACGCCTTAGGCGAGGCGCGGAACGCGCGCGCGAGCTCCTTTAGGTCGACGAACAGGAAGCGCTCGGGACAGGCGAAATATTCGGCCAGCAATCGATAGCCGCGAAACGAGCGTTGCTCGGCGGGAAGCAGCGCCTGGTCGTCCGCGAACCCGACCTGCGCAGGGAGCGGCAGCCGCGCCCACCCGGCCGCGCCGGCCGCCGCGTCCGCCGAGCGCGCGATCACCGCCAGCGTCTCGCCCGCGATCTGCCGATACAGCTCGCCCGGCACAGCCTCCGATCCGGCGAGGTAGATCGGCAACGAAGCGGGCAGTATCTGCGGCAGATCGACGCCCGGCGTCGCCTCGAAGCGCAGCCTCAGCCCCGCCTCCGCCCTGACATCGGCTGCGGCGGCAAACGGTGCCACCGCCGCGCGGCTGGCGAGATACTCCGCCTGGGTGATCCGCAGCGGCCACAGCGTCACGTCATGCCCGGTGCGGAACTGGACCGTGGCGGTGTTGCTGTCCCCCGCCATCGCCACCACCGGCGTGCCGCGCGGGACCTGATGCCCCTTGATCAGGATCGGATCGCCGTCCTTGGGCTCGAACCCGATCACGCACATCGACGGCGTCGGCGCGAGGTAATGTGGCTGCACCGCGTGGAGCAGGTGATGGG
>CAXSEO010000218.1:0-5175 GCA_964235525.1 uncultured Sphingomonas sp.
GGTGGACGCGGGCACGGGCCACCTCACCGGGTTCGAGGCGCTGCTGCGCTGGACGCATCCCGATTTCGGCAACGTCTCGCCCGCCAAGTTCATCCCGCTCGCGGAGGAAGCGCGGCTGATCGCGCCGATCGGCGAATGGGTGCTGCGGACCGCGTGCGCGGAAGCCGCGCGCTGGCCCGGCACGATCCGCGTCGCGGTCAACGTGTCGCCCGACCAGCTCCACAACGCGGGTTTCGTCGCGACGGTCGCGAGCGCGCTGGCCCAGAGCGGGCTCCCCGCCGAGCGGCTGGAGCTGGAGGTCACCGAAAGCGTGTTCATGCGCGAGGGCACGGGCGCGGTTGGGGTGCTGGAGCGCATCCTCGACCTGGGCGTGAAGCTCAGCCTCGACGATTTCGGCACCGGCTATTCGTCGCTCGGCTATCTGTCGCGGACGCGCTTCTCGTCGATCAAGATCGACCGCAGCTTCGTCACCGCCGCCAGCAAGGGCGGGCGCGAGGCGGTGGCGATCATCCGCGCGGTGGTCGCGCTGGCCGAGAGCCTCGGCATGGCGACCACGGCGGAGGGGGTGGAGACCGAGGCGGAGCACCACATGGTGCAGGAGCTCGGCTGCTCCAAGGTGCAGGGCTATTACTTCGGGCGGCCGCTGCCGGTGGCAGAGGCGAGGGCGCTGGCGACGCAGAAGCGGTGGAGCGAGGCCGCCTGAGAGGCGCGCCCACGCGCCGGTCGCGTGAGCGACTTAGGCGGCCGGCCGGCGGGTCGCTTCAGCGAGCCCGTCCGACGTCACGGGATTTATTCCCGTGACGGCCTGGTTGGCGGACTGACCGCTTGCGCCCAAACCCGGACATTGGGGACGTCAGGGACGTCAGCCAATTGCACACGCTCAGCAGCGCAGCTACCGTCTGAGTTATGGGAGCGTCCGGTCCTCTTCATTCCGATCCTGGAAGGAGGTCTATTGTGGCAGGCCTTCTTTGCGCTGTCGCTCTAGTTAGCAGCTGCAATTCAGGTACGGTTGGCACGGCCTCCCGCAGCCGTAACGTATATCCTCCCGAAGTGAGCAAGGCTGCCGCGTATTGCCTTGACACGGTTTATGATCACAATCCGGTCGCTGATGCTGCTCAAGCGGCAACTCGAAAAGACTATAGGCCTTTCAGAGATCTTGACACGGGAGAGGAAGAGCCTGTTATGGTTCCCGGCTTAGTTGCTTGCGCTCAGGGACCCGACGTAAATTATAAAGCTGACATTCCATTTATGAGACCAGAAACTAGCATTGACGGTAGAGATAAGTATCTTTGTCAAGAAGCAATCCACGCCTACAAAAGCGCGTATAACTTCTCACTTTCACGTTTTGTCCCAACCGTAAGAGACCAGTCGTGTAGAAGTCCTAATTAGACGACAGCTGGCCACTGCTGACATCCCGAAAGTCGCCATTCCGCTCTCCACTAATTAATGCCACAGCGGCGTACGTTTTCGCCACTCCGCTTTGGTAGAACGAAGCCGCAGCGGAGTCAGGCCTTCGCGCCAGGGCCGTCACGGGAGTAAATCCCGTGACGTCAGACGGGTTCGCTGATGCGACCCGCTGGCCGGCCTTGCGCGTCTCGCGCTGAGCTTCGCTCAGGGCGTGCGCGCGGCGGCTTGGCAGGGGAGCTCGGACTCGAACCGAGGGCCTTCGGTTTTGGAGACCGACGCTCTAACCAACTGAGCTACACCCCTAGGCCGCTTCCTGTGTAGCGCCGGGGCGCTACACAGGCAAGGCCGCAACGCTTCGCGGCCACTTGCTCGCCCCCGCCTGTCCGCCACCGCGCCGGGCAAGCGCCAGGGTACCATAGAAAGCTTTCTCTGTTCCCCGGCGAGGGCCGGGGCCCAGTTCGGACCACGTTTGCGAGCCGACTCCTTCGCCATTCAAGCGCGTTTTGACTGAGCCCCGGCCTTCGCCGGGGAACAGCCCTCCACCTCTTGCTTCCCTTCCCCGCCCCCGCTAACTACGAGTCATCCGACAGCGACACCCGGACCTCGCCGACCCCTCCCACGGGCGCGGCGGCGGGGCCGTGTCCGCGAAGCAAGGCGTACATCCGTGGCCAAGACGACCCCCATCGAGTTCTACAATCAGGTGAAAGCCGAGACCGCCAAGGTCATCTGGCCGACCCGGCGCGAGACGGTGATGACGGGCGTGATGGTGATGATCATGACCACCATCCTCGCGGTGTTCTTCCTGGGCGTCGACTCGTTCTTCGAGGCGATCGTCCACGCGCTGCTCCGCTTCGCGCAATAACTGACGAGGGAACACATGGCGCGCTGGTACATCATTCACGCCTATTCGGGGTTCGAGGGCAAGGTCCGCGACGCGATCATGGCCGAGGCGACGCGGCTGGGCCTCGACCGGCTGGTCGAGCAGATCGAGGTGCCGACCGAGACGATCACCGAAGCGCGCCGTGGCAAGAAGATCGCGGTCGAGCGCAAGTTCATGCCCGGCTATGTGCTCGCCAAGCTCGACATGAGCGACCAGGTCTATCACCTCGTCAAGAATACCCCCAAGGTGACGGGCTTCCTCGGCTCGATGGGCAAGCCGCAGGCGATCAGCGACGGCGAGGCCGCGCGCATGCTCAACAGCAAGGAAGAAGCGGCCGCCGCGCCCAAGCAGAAGATCAAGGTCGACTATGAGATCGGCGACGCGGTCAAGGTGCTCGACGGCCCGTTCGCGAGCTTCAACGGCACGGTCGAGGGGCTCGACTTCGACAAGGCAAAGGTCAAGGTGAGCGTGAGCATCTTCGGTCGGGCGACCCCGGTGGAGCTGGACTTCGAGCAGGTCGAACGAAGCAAATAGTGCAAACCGGACGCGATTGGTGCGGCTCCGTCCCGGTCCGTTTGGACCGACAGCGTCGGCTCATGCCCCGTCGCCCGAGCAGACAGCCACGTCCGGTTGGAATGCGCTCGGGTCAGCGGACGTTATGAAACGTCCGCGTTGGCTTACTCAGGATAAGACAGGGACCAACAAGGCCGCATTGGGGCTCGCGCGAGTGTCGACCATCGATCGGCGGCCTGCGATCGAGGAGCGGGTATTGCGCAGGGTTCGATGTCGAGTCAGCCAGTCAAGGAACAGGGGCGGGAACGGCGAGCGTTTCGGGCCGATGCGGTCGCGCGTCGATCGCGGTGGGCATAGGCCGGTCAAGGACCACCATCGATCATGAACGCGCGTGGTCCGCGAATTAGATCGTCACACCTCATCGCAGGCGCGGCCGCCATCAGCGTGGCGCTGACATTGTCGGAACTCGCGCCATCCGCATGGCTGACACTGGGGGCGGTAAGTCTGGCCTGCGGCGTCGCGGCGCTGGCCCTCATGGCGGGGTCTGCCGTTCTGGGCAGCCGGTGGGCTTGGCTGGAAAGTGCGTTCGGCGGGCTCGACCGCGTGTACCAGGTTCATAAGTGGCTCGGCATCTTTGCCCTCTCATTCGCCACCGTACATCTCATTTTCAGAGCTCGTGTTGGGAGCACGCCGACCAAGTCGATCGTCATCCTGCCAGCCACCGTGGAGGATGCGCTGCGCGGCGCAAGCTATGCGGGCCTGATGCTGACGGCGCTCCTCGCGCTCAACCGCACCATTCCCTACAATTCCTGGCGGCTCTGGCACAAACTGTCGGGACCCTTTTACGTCGTCGTTGTGTTGCACTGGATCAGCATCAAGTCACCGATCAAACTTTCCAGCCCTGTCGGGCTGTGGCTGACGGGATTGTCGATCGCGGCCGTGGCGGGGGCTTTCTACAAGCTCGCGCTGTACCCGCTGTTGTCGAGCCACGCCGAATACCGTGTGGTCGAGGTGACCCAAGGCGCATCGGCCGTGCAGATCGAGCTTGAGCCGGTCCGCCGCGGGCTGGCCTTTCAGCCAGGACAGTTCAGCTTCCTCCGCATGAAGGCCGAAGGTCTGCGGGAGGCGCACCCCTTCACCATCGCCGGTGCGGGTCTGGTCGACGGACGGATCACGTTCGTCATCCGGGCGCTGGGCGACTTCACCACCCGGCTGAAAGCCGCCGTGAAGGTGGGCATGCTCGCGGAGGTGAACGCACCGTTTGGACGCTTCGAGCGGCTGGCCCGGGCGACGCGTGAGATCTGGGTCGCCGGTGGCGTCGGCGCGGCGCCGTTCATGGCTTGGCTGGAGGCGGCCCCGGGCACGTCCTCCAGCCAGGTGACGCTGTCTTACTTTGCGACGGCGGGCAGGGAGTTCCCTCCTGTTGAGACATTGCGGGAGCTTGCGGTCGCTCGCGGCGTCGAGTTCGTGCCGGAGGTCGGCGCGGCGGAGAGCGACGGGTTCGATGCGCGTTTCGCCGCCATCATCCGTTCCGCCGACCCGGGGACGCTCGACGTCGCGGTCTGCGGACCTGCCGGGTTGCGCGACCGGGTCAGCCGGCTGGTGAAGAAAGGCAACCTGCCCGAGAGCTGCATCCGCTACGAGGTGTTCGACTTTCGGTAGCTGGACCTGCCGACGCCCGACGCTGGACGCGCAGGCGCGATCGCTCGAAGCAGGCCGGCAGGCGAGTAGGCCATGTGCCGTCGGACGGGCTCGCCAGCGCGCGCCGGCGCCCTCACTCCGCCCGCCGCCGCCCCACCCGTCCCCGCCGCGGACGCCCCCGCTGCGCGTCCAGCTTCTCCCGCCCCCGCGCGCGCTGCTCGTCGGAGAGGTCGTCCAGCCGCCAGCCGCCGAACAGCGCGGTGTCCGGATGATGCGATCCGCCGTCCGGGTCGGGCGCTTGCGGGACGGCGAAGCCCACCGCATCGACCTCCACCTCCCGGGCGGGCGCGGCGGGCCGCTTCGCGCGCGACCAGCCCGTCACCTGCGCCAGGTCGGGGAGCAGCGGCGCGCCCTCCCCCATCGCCTCCACCTGCAACCCGGCGTCGCGCTCCAGCACCGCGCGGATCGTCGCGTCCTCCGCCTGCTGCGCCAGCCCGGCGGTGTAGAGCGCCGCGATGCGCGCGCGCCGCTCGTCGCCCCCCTCGCCGATCCGCGTGTCCATGTACGGCCGCGTCGCCCACAGCCGCGCTTCCTTCTGGTGCAGGTGCAGCAGCTGGATCGCCTGGTTCGCGGTCATCGGCGGGACCGGCGGCGGCGCGTTGTGCCGCCACGCATCGTCCTCGTGCGCGTCGGGCAGCGTCCCCGCGACCAGCGCCATCTCGATCGCCTCATAC